>DPCK01000154.1 GCA_003516285.1 Lutibacter sp.
TTACAGTTGTAACAGATGAGGCGGACAATTGTGGAACAGCGACAGTAACTTTTGTAAGTCAAACAGCAGACCCATTAGTAAATAATGGAACGATTACCAGAACCTATCGTGTGAATGATGGAAACGGAAATACTACAGATGTCTTTCAAACAATTAACATTAATGACACCACACCGCCAGTTATTGCAGGAACAATCACACCGACAACCGTTGAAGGTTGCAGCATCTCAGCGGCGCCGACAGCCAAAACAACAGTGACTGAATTGGAAGCCATAACAGGAAATATTACCGTTACGGATGCTTGCACAGCAGATGCAAATATTACGGTATCTCATAGCGATGGAGTTTCTGGATCTTGTCCAATTGTAATCACCAGAACATATACCGTAACTGATGCCAGTGGAAATGCATCAACAGTTACGCATTTAATAAACATTGCTGACACTACAAACCCCACAGCAAGCAATCCTGCTCCAATTACGGTAAGTGGAGCTGCTCCTGGTTTTGATATCGCGGTTGTAACAGACGAATCGGATAATTGTACAACTATTCCGATAGTTACTTTTAGAGGTGATACTTCAGCTGGCACATGCCCACAAGTAGTAACCAGAACTTACAGGGTAACTGATAACTGTGGAAATTATGTAGATGTTACACAACTTATTACTGTCACAGAAATTATTGCTCCAATTGCCCGTTGCAAAACTAATTTTACAGTACAATTAAGCAATGAAACTGGAACCGCAACCATTACGGCCAATGATATTGATAATGGCTCAACAGATAATTGCGGAATTGCAAATAGGAGTGTTAGCCCAAATACATTTGACTGTGATGACATTGGAAATAATACAGTAACTTTAACGGTAACTGATATTTACGGAAATACGGCCACATGCACTTCAACAGTAATTGTAGAGGCACCAACGATTGACGGAGGTTTATTAACTGGATATCTTGATACAGATAATCCTGCAAATGCATCAGCCATTATAGATGTTACTTCTTGTCCTTATGATGTAAATACGGGCACTCCGGCAGTTAATAGTGCTATTTTGAATTTGGCTATTCCTCTTGAATTTCAAGATGACATAGTTCGATGGGAATTTTCTGTAAATGGTGGATACACTTGGAGTTCTATTGCAAACACCACAACAACTTATACTTATTCAAACATTACGGTAACAACATTGGTGAGGGTAGTTATTCAGGTTGGCAGCACTTGTGTTAAATATTCCCCAAGGGTTATATTAAATGTAATCCCTCCAGATATTAAACCTACAATTATAGGTGCAACTGTGTTTGATGCTTGTTTAGGTACTCCAGTAACAGTTGTAGCGCAAAGCGAGTATGCAAATAATCAATTGGTTAATAATGGTGGTATGTTTAATTATGCAAATCCTGAAGGTTGGCGCGTAAATGGCGATGACAGCAATATTATTCCGGCAGCCTCCTCGAATGAAAAAAATGAATTATGGGCAGAAACCACCAACCAGAGTGGCGGAAGGGATATGAATGGAACACTCTATAATGCGCTTGATCCAAAATACGCTATTGTTCACGGTGATTTAACAGACCCGAAAATTAAAATTAAAGGTGTTACTTGGGGTCAAACGTGGTCGTCATTAGAAACGCCTATTTTTAATACATTAGGATTAGATACCGCCACATTACAGTTTGATCAGGCTTACTTTTTGGAGGCTACAGCCTGGTTGAAAATTGAAATATCTTTGAATGGAGGCCAAAATTACAATATCACATTGGATCCCGGCATTAATCTTTTTAATAGTCTGCAACATAATTATACAGGACCAAGCACCTCGGGGGCAGGCACTCATTTAGCAAATTTTGTTGCCACAAGTATTGATCTTCAGGATTATATAGGGCTGACAAATTTAAGAATTCGTTTTATGTTCGAAGGAGGAAGTTCTAAGAAGAGTTCTTGGGCACTTGATAATATTCAAATTCCTGATATGCCTATTGATGAAATCATAGAATGGACGGATTCAGACGGAAATGTTGTTACAACGGGCTATTCCACCACAATAACAACGGTAACACCTGGTGTTCAGGTATATGGTGCAACTTCTCTAATAAATAGTTGTAGGGCTCCCGGAGATGAAGGGACAGAGTTTATTACCATAAATGCGAGTTTGGCTTATGCTGGTGAGAATATATCACCTGTTGGGGGAGAATGTGGAGACAATACAGTTTCTCTTAATGCTTATGACAATACTAAAACAGCTCAGCAAAATTATGACAATGGTCTTTGGAAATCAGGTCTTTATGTTTATCCAGATGAGTTATATGATCATGACAATAATGCCAGCACGCCAGATAGGACAGGTGTTGATTATCCCGGCACAGGTGAAATTGGGGAATGGACTGTTACAACAGCTCCAAATTCCTCTTGTGGTTCATCCTATTCATTTTCAGATATAAACAGCCCAACATCTACTTTTACGGGTGAAGTTGGAACATATACTTTAACTTGGACAGTTGCCGGTTGTGCAAGCACTGTACAGGTAACCATCAATAGTTGCACAACTATTGATTTCGACGGAAACAACGATTATGTGACTTTTTATGACAATTATGATTTGACTGGCCAATTTAGTATTGAAGTTTGGGTTAAACCGGAATCAATATCTGGCACTCAAAGTATTTTTTCAAAAAGGGATGCCAATAATCTAACAGATGGATATGATTTAAGTCTTAATGTTGGTAACGTTACCTTTAACTGGAACAATGGCGAAAGTATTTCGTCAAGCCCTTATGTTATTGGAACGGACAGATGGTACCATATTGCAGTTACATTTAATGGAACTGTTTACAAAATGTTTATTGATGGCATTGAAATAGCAGCACCTGTTAATGGAAGTTCACCAATTTCTAATGGCGTGGAGTGTTTGTTGGGTGCAATGGTTAATACCAACTTTCCGCCAAACAATACAAATAATCATTTTAATGGATGGATGGATGAATTCAGAGTTTGGAACAAAGCCCTTGATGTTCAACATTTGAGACAAATGATGAATCAGGAAATCAAACTTTTTGGAACTGATGATGTTATGGGAGAAGTTATTCAGATTAAAGTTTCTGGTCCTGATAATGATTTGAACGGAACCGATGATGATATTTTGTTATGGTCTCACCTTCAGGGATATTATAGATTTGCTGTTGGTTGTGGATACTTAACTGCCTACAAAGGATTAAATGGCAGATTAAGGAATATTGAAGATTTTTATAATCAAACAGCACCAATACCATATACTTCGGCTAATGATGGCAACTGGGATACGATGAGTACTTGGACACAACCAATAGTTTGGGACGCTCCAAATAGCATTGGTATAAACGGTGATTCTATTGATTGGAATATTGTGAGAACTTCGAACAATATCAGTTCGGGAGTCAGAAATATCACCTTATTGGGTTTAATTTCAGAATCCGGTAAATTAACAATGGAAGGAATTACTGACGCTGACGGCACAGGCACTGGCCACGGCTTATGGATTACCAATTACTTAAAGCTAGATGGCAGTATTGATTTACAAGGAGAATCACAATTGGTGCAAAAAAGATATGGGTATTATAATGATCCTCCGGCTAATAATAACTTTATAACAACACAATTCAGCGAAAGTATTTTTGAGCCAACCAGCTCCGGTTATATAGAACGCGACCAGCAAGGCCAAAAAAATAGTTTCAATTACAATTACTGGTCATCACCGGTAAGTCAGCAAGGTGGCTTAACTAACAATGCGCCATATGCCATTAAAGATATTTTAAGAGATGGCACAACTTCTGCATCCCCTATTCCAATTACTTTTGGTGACGGTGCCTATTTTGCGGATTTTGCCAATTCGGGTGCCATAAAAATTAGCAACCGTTGGATATGGGCTTACAATTCACCAACTCCAGCTGATAATACTGATTGGCAAAATTATTATCAATGGAAATATATTGGAAGTACGGTGCCAATAAAAGCCGGGGAAGGCTTTACAATGAAAGGAACTGGAGGTGCTGCTGCTGTTGATGTATTTCAAAACTATGTTTTTGTTGGGAAGCCCCATTCTGGAGATATTTCACTGAGTTTGTCCACAGACCAGACCTATTTAATCGGAAATCCTTATCCTTCTGCACTGGATGCCGATGAGTTTATTTTGGACAACATAAGTGTAGCAAACGGCGGTAGAAATACAAATGGAAATATTTTTAACGGCGCATTGTATTTTTGGGATCATTTTGGATTAACGAATACTCATTTGCTGGCGCAATATACTGGAGGATATGCTACTTATAACTTAACTGGACAAGTTTGGGCGATTGCCAACGTACCTTTGGGCATCAATAACAATTCTCACGGAGATAAAGTACCCGCACGCTATGTGCCTGTTGGTCAAGGATTTTTTGTTGACGGCACATTAGATCCAGCTGTGACCGGAACTGTAACAGTTGATGGCGGAACTTTAGTGTTTAAAAATAGCCAACGGGTATTTGAACGTGAAGCTACCGGATCTTCAGTATTTTTGAAAGGCGTTAAAGCTAAAATTACAACAGCCGTAAATAGTGCTGAAGATGTTGATTCAAGGCCAAAAGTTAGGTTACAATTTAATTCCCCATTGGGCTACCAAAGAGGTTTATTGGCGGGCGTTGATGAAAGAACCACCAATAATTTTGATATTGGATTTGACGCGCCGCTGAATGAAGACAATAAAGAAGATATGTTTTGGCAACTTGGTAAAGGCAAATTGGTGATACAGGGCGTTAATAATTTTAACGAAGACCAGGAATTACCGCTAGGTCTTAAAATTTCAAAAGCCGGTTTAGCCATCATTAAAATTGAGGAGGTCAACTATATTGATGAAAACGTCACCTTGCATATAAAAGATAAATTTACGGGGAAAACGCACAATATTTCCTACAAACCTTTTGAAATTGAACTGGAACCGGGCACCTATTTAGACAGATTTTCTTTAATTTTTAGAATGTTTACATTAATGGATGATGATGTTGCCTCAGGGGTGTTGTTGGTGGAACCGCTGATTGAAGACCATAATTATCACGTATTTATGAACAATACCTTAGCGGAATTGCAAATAAAAAACAATGGCACTGATGAGATAAAAAGCATCTCCCTTTACAATAATTTGGGACAAACGATGGTTATATGGAACAAAGACCTGAACAGAAGAATCATCTCATTGCCTGTAAAACTGGCAACCGGGGTGTATGTGGTTCAAATAAATACCATAAACGGCAGCATCAATAAAAGAATCATTATTGAATAGTTAAATGGAGTTAGTCTTTGCGCTAAACCAGATTGCTTAGCGTACCCAAACATCGTTTTGATTGAAAATAAAAAATAGGGATTTTATTGATAAATTACAAAAAAATGCGAATAAAAATCTTGACATATTTTTGTTGTGTATTCTTGATGTTATCAAGTGTCTCTGTTTTTGCGCAAAAAATAGATCCTCCAGAACCAAAACCTAATGGACCACCAATTGGTCCAGGCCTACCCATAGACGGCGGTCTTTCCTACCTATTTATAATTGGTACAGTTTATGGGATTTATGCGATCAGGAAAAAATTTACGATTGAAGATTGACGCCCTTCGACTCCGCTCAGGGTGACGGAATTACAATCTACAAATAATTTTCAACTTCCAACTTTGTACTTTCAGCCTTCGGTATCCCGTCTCCCGTCTTCGGTCTTCCGTCTCCAAGTAAACAGCCATTCTTTATTGGTCGCATCATCACTTTCTTTGATGAGTTTAAATCCATTTTTTTCATAGAAATGTTTTAGCCATTCCTCTTCAATGGTAAGCCAATATTTTTGGGTGGGGTTTAGGTTCTTCAATAAAGTAAGCCATTGCGAGGCCAAATTCCGATTTCTTTTTTCCAGCGGAACCCAAATAAAACCGAGATACAAATAGCCTTCAGAAAATAAATATTGAAGGGAACGTTCAAAATCACTCATATCGGGCAGGCTTTTTGAAAAAACGAGTCCGCCGGCAACCACTTCCTCATTTTCTTTTAAAACGTATATTTTTGCAGCTTCGTTGTAGCTTTCCCAATAAGGTACAATAAGATCTTGCCAATCTTCGGGCAATATATTAAAAAACAGTTCAGGGTTGTTGGTGGCGTTGCTAAATTGGATGTTCATATATTAAAAAATTTGTAAATAATCAGTCTTTTAAGGATATATGTGTAATCAACTTACAGCCTATTTTAACCGCAAGGTTCGCAAAGTTTTACCAAAGTATGCAATTTCTTTAGTATTGCTGAAATGCATCGCGTTCTTTGTGTATTTTTTTGCGCCCTTTGCGGTTAATTTAATCTAAATGACAGTAAGTTTCAATGGTTCTGTTTGGTTCTGGAAATTAATAAACTTGTGCTGAAAGAAGTAGTTTGTTAATTTTTATAACGTTAAGTACTCCAAACTTAAGGCACTTATTTACAACAATCCCCAAGACATAAGTTTGTCAGAATCTTCCAGCCAGCGGTCGCCAATATCTGTTCTGTAATAGCAGTTGTTCACAATGAGATTTCCAATACGATTGTACATCATTTTTTGTGCATCTCTCATCGTGATGCCTGTTCCCGTAACCAATACCGCAATGCCGGTATCGGCGGTTATAAGCCATTCATCATTTACTTTTTTCAAATGCATTGGGTGAATTCCTTCTTTCATTTCTTTTTTGAAAATAACCACGGAATCTTTTGAAAATAAGTTGAAAGTTTTTTTGTCATCAAAAGGAAAGGGCGGTACCACCACAAAAGCGCCAATTTGAAACCCTTTTTTTACATTGATGGTAAAATTTTCGCCGTTTGCTATTTTATAAAGCATATTTCCAAAAGGCTCGTGAACTCCGGCACGTTGTATAAATATTTGCGGAAATCCGAAGCGGGAGGTAAATTCTAAAGGATAAATGCCATTTCCGTTTACAATGCAATTGATGTCGATATGGCCTCTAAAATTTTTTTTGGCCAAAGTGGGTTCAAATTTTTTCAAGGTTGCATCAAATATAGGAGAATCTTTTACCCAAAACATACT
The DNA here is from genome assembly GCA_003516285.1 of Lutibacter sp. Lineage (GTDB taxonomy): Bacteria > Bacteroidota > Bacteroidia > Flavobacteriales > Flavobacteriaceae > Lutibacter. The sequence goes on from DPCK01000154.1 coordinate 7,063, forward strand.
GCTTCCCATTTCTCCGGTGGAAACCCCCAATTCCTTCGGAAAAAGTTTTTTATGTTCAAAAGTAATGTTAAGCGGATAAATAAATTCAGTGCCGTTAAAAAATCCGGATACCGATATTTCAACGCCTTTAACTTTTCTCTGAAGTTGAAAAGTGCCAAAATCATTTCCCCACGATTTTTCATAAGCTTTTAATACCCTCATTACATCTAATCCCTCATCATCATTTCCAACAAAAAGCAATTGTTTAAATTCTTGGGTTTCTCCGCTGGGTTTAATTACATAAGCGTCCGGATTTTTTTGAACATACGTTATGGCGTCCTTAAAATTGAAAAACTCTTTCCAGGGCAAGGTTTTTACTTTATGTTTTTTAAGTTCATCCTGTCCAAAATTTCGGTCCAGCTCTAAATTATCAGTATATGTTGATCCGCCAAAAACAATTTTTCCGGCATTGCGCAATTCTTCACATTCTTTTCCGAAGCCAGTATAATCAAAAATAATAATATCGGCCCAGTTAACGTGTTTTTTCCAGTCCAACACTTTTGTCACAAAACCATATCCAATTTCTCTGTAAGGTTTTTCTTCGACATATAATTTTACGTGATTTCCTTCTAATAAAGTTGCGTAGGCAATATCTAAAGATTCGCCCCAACGCGATACAAACAAGAAATTTTTTTTAACAGTTCCATTTACTTTTGAATTGGGGGAAGTTTCTTTCAACGGATTAATTATTTTACTCATAATTAATATCTATTTTCTATTAAAATATGTTAAATATAAAGTTTGAAGCATAAATGAAATAAAGATTTAAAAATTACTCTAACATCACCAAATCAACAATAATTGAAGCGTAATATTCCTCACCATATTCGCCTTTTGTGGTTTCAATTTTGTAAGTGATGTTAAATTTTTTACCGATAAAACTTTTTTTGGTAAGGTCAAATTTTTCTTTGGCTGCAGCTTCAACACCTTCAAAAAAGAAACTGTTGTCATTAAAGTCCGTAAAATAATAGAATCCTTCTTCGTGGCCAAAAAAAGTTGCTTTAATGCTGAGGGTTTCTTGGTCTTTTACAAAAACAAAGGATAATAAGGTGAATAAAGTAATCAATGTTTTCATATTTTATTATTAAAAGTTTTTAGGAGGTTAGAAATCATAATCAAGCAATTTAATTAATTTCTGAAACATTGTTTGGCTGCTTCAGGCAATTCGACATTAAAAAATTAAATACCACCCATTAATTAGCATTTTTTATTACCGAAAATTGAAAAAGTTATTGGGTATTTTCTATAGCAAATATAGAGCAAAATTCAAGAATTGCGTTAAATTCACATAAATTATTTAAGCAATTGATTTGTATAATTTAACGCTTGGAATACCGTAAATTTGGTAAATTTGTTTTTTGTCAAATTAAATGTAAATTGTGATGATTTTCCAAACTTTAAATTTTCTTCAAAATGATCATTCTTAAAAAATCATTCAATAAAGATTTTCTCAAAATTTTAGTGCTAATGTTGGTTTTAATGCTGCTGCAAAGCTGCAGTACTTATAAGAAATCCACCAATTTGGAAGAGGCCGCCCAGGCTGAGCAAAATGGATATGTAAAAGTGACTATGGCAAATGGCGATGAATACATTTATGAATCTATTGAATTTACCGACGGTAAATATTTTGGCATAAAAACCCTAAATGGCGAAAAAGTAGCCACAATTCTTAAAAAAGAGGAAGTTTTAAAAGTGGAAAGACAAAACAAAAATTCATCCGGGTTTTTTAGTTTTACCGGAATAGCCATTGGCGTTGCTTCAATTGTATTGGGAATCTTGATGTTTTGAGGGGAAGTGAAACTGATTTTAAAATGGTATTTATGTTTAATTTTTATTGAATGCTTTATTTAATTATATTTACAAGTGTTTGAGATTAATTTTACCCCCAACAGAACATAAAGAATAACATTTTTAAATTAAACAGCATATTGAAAAAAGATACTGAAATTGAAAAATTAAAACTTTCCGAAGCGTTATTAAATGAAATTAATTTAATCATTATTTCTTGTGATGGAACCGGCCGAATTACTTACGTTTCGCCCGCTACTGAGAAAATAATTGGCTATAAAATCGATCAGCTTTTGGGAGAAAAATGGTGGGATTTAACTTTTTTCACAAAAGAGGAAGGACAATTATTTAAAAAAAGAGTTTGTGATATTGCTTCAGGAAAAATCAAGGTCGACCCAAAACCTTATGATCGGCAAATGCGTTGTAAGGATGGCAGTATGAAATGGATTGAATGGCGTGATTCGCTTGGCCCCAATAATATTTTTGTTTCTGGAGGCGTTGATATCACAGAATGGAAAAAAACCGAGGAAATCAAAATTCAGTCCGACACCATCTTAGACAGATTAGAAACTATGTTGATGGTGAGCGATAAAGAAGGAAATATCATCTATTCATCACCCTCTGTTGAAAAAATGCTGGGTTATACCGTAAAAGATATTATGGGTGATAAATGGTGGAAATTAACTTATGAAAATCAACAAGAGGCAGAACAGGTAAAAACTGCCATTTACAATTATGTTTTTTTAAACCAAAAGGATATTACCGACATTTCCAAACGAAAAATTAAAATGGCCAACGGAGATTATAAATGGATTGATTGGCAGTTGTCAAAAGGTGTCAATGGTACTTACATCTCAATTGGAACCGATATTACCCAAAGAATTTCAACGGAGCTTGAGTTAAAGAAAGCAAAGGATTTTGCTGAGGAATCTTTAAAAGTTAAAAATGAGTTTTTGGCCAATATGAGTCACGAAATCAGAACCCCGCTGAATGCCGTCATTGGCTTTACAGATTTGTTGCTGGAAACAGAGCTAAATCCCGAACAGAGATCGCATATGGAAACGATGCGAAATTCTGGCGAAATTTTACTTTCTTTGATTAACAATGTGCTCGATCTTTCTAAGCTGGAATCTGAAAAGCTTAAAATTGAAGAGATTCCTTTCAACCTGCACAAATCTTTCAATACGGTTCTAAAATTATTGAAATTAAGGGCCGATGAGAAGGGGATTTCTTTAGACCTAAAAATTGACCCGAATACTCCAATAAAGGTCATTGGCGATCCAACCAGGGTAGAACAAATTTTGCTGAATTTAATAGGCAATGCGGTTAAATTTACCAATAAAGGATCCGTTCAAGTTACTTTAAAACAACTCAATGAAACAGATGACACTTCAGAAATATATTTTGAGGTAAGGGATACGGGAATCGGGATTGTTTCCAATAAAATAAATACGGTATTTGGTGCATTTTCACAAGCAAAGAGCGATACTTCCAGAATTTATGGCGGCACAGGATTGGGACTTACCATCGTAAAAAAATTGGTCGGTTTGTTAAATGGATCAATCAAAGTTGAAAGTATATTTGGAGAAGGAAGCGTGTTTAAAATAACCCTGCCATTGAAAAAAGACTTGGTGAATGAGAATATTAATGAAGTTGAACCAGAATTTGTTTTGGATGAACCGTTGGAGCTATCCATTCTTTTGGTAGAAGATAATAAAACAAACCAATTGTTGGCTAAAACAAGGTTAGAACGATGGAAATGCACCGTAGATATTGCAAATAATGGGATTGAAGGCGTTAAAAAAGTGCAACAAAATATGTATGACCTTATTTTGATGGACATTCAAATGCCGGTGATGGATGGCTACGAAGCCACAAAAATTATTAAAAATGACATTTCTAAAAAAGCTGCCAGAATTCCGATCATAGCAATGACGGCCTATGCCACCAATGCTGATATTAACCGTGCCAAAACTTCGGGAATGACGGACTATATTTTTAAACCTTTTAAGCCAAAGGAACTCTATGCGATTTTGGAAAAATATGGAAAACCTTCCAAAGAAAGGAATTTGAAATACGCCGACACTTCTAACGGAGACGGAGAAACTGCAGAAGAAAAAAAGTACATAGACTTAAAATTTTTATACGAAGAAACCCAAGGGGAAAGTGCCATATTAATAATGCTTATAGAATCCTTTCTCAAAGATTTTAATGAGTTTTTTGGCGTGGTGAATAAGGAATTTAAACTTAAAAACTGGAAGGCTTTGTATGAAGCCACCCATAAAATTAAGCCAAGCATTACGATGTTTGGAATTTCAGAAATGGGGCCAATCATACATAAATTGACTCAAAAATTTAGAGATGAAAAGGAGTTGGAAGATGCCGGAACACTTCTAAATTCCTGTAAAGAGATTTTTAAGCACGTGAAAGATGAATTATTAATCGAATTAAAATCATTAAAAAATGAGTGATGCTAAAAAAATAGTTTTAGCCGAAGACAACTCTACGCTTTCACTATTGTTGAAGTTCAGATTGGAAAAGGAAGGCTATAAATTGCTGATTGCAGCAGATGGAAAGGAGGCTATTGAATTGATAGAGCAACACGATCCCGAGCTAATTTTGACCGATATTATGATGCCATTTATTAGCGGCTTAGAGGTAATTAGCCACGTTCGAAACAAATTGAACAAGCAAACGCCTATCATTGTTTTTTCGGCCGCAGGTCAGGAAGAAATGGTGCTCAAGGCATTTAATTTAGGCGCCAACGATTTTATGGGAAAACCTTTTAGCCCCAACGAACTGGTGATTCGCGTCAAAAGATTGTTGCGTTAATTAAACCGCTCAAACAGTTATTATGTATAGTTATCAACACTTCATTGATTATTTTAAAAATGCTCCAGCCATCATCCAAGTAGTATGGGTAATGATTGTTCTTTTTATGGTGATTATTATAATCCTCATTATTTATTTGAAATTATTGAGAAGCCGTTTGAGAAAAAATGAAAAAATTGTGGCGCAATACCAAAATGAATATGAATCAAATCTTATAACTTATTTATATTCCGGCAATGAGGAAGAGGAGATTAGTGCAGAACAACAACTTATTGTCGAAAAATTAAAATCTTGTGTCCCCGATAAATTTAAGAGGCGGGTTGTGGTTTCAACCTTGTTGCGGTTAAGAAATGAAATCTCAGGCGAAATGGCCGAATCCATTCAAAAACTTTACTTTCAAACCGGACTCATAAATTACGCGTTGTCCAGTTTGAAAAGCAAAAAATGGTATGTGGTGGCCAAAGGAATCAGGGAACTTGCGCAATTCCACGTAAAGGAAGTCAATGATCAAATTGTAATTCACGTAAACAATCCCAATAAAGAAATCCGAAAGGAAGTGCAGCTATATTTAGTTACGTTATTTCATTTTGAGGGATTAAAATTTTTGGATGTTTTGCAAACCCAGTTATCGGAATGGGACCAAATTCAATTGTTGGAAGTGCTTCAGAGGTTTGATGAACAGGAAATTCCCAACATAAATCCGTGGTTGAAATCCAAAAACGATTCTGTGGTCATTTTTGCCATAAAATTGGCTAAAATTTACAATCAGTTTGAGGCGAAAGACACCTTATTGGACTTATTGGAGCATCGGCATAAAAAAATAAGGGTTGAAGCAATTCAAGTGTTAAGCCATTTGCAGGTTTATGAAGCAAAAGAAGTGCTAAAAAATAAATTTAACGAGCTTAGTTTGGAAGAGCAAATCGCATTTTTTAAATTGTTGGAAAATGTTTTTGAATCCAGTGACGAATCCTTTTTGCAGGAACATATTCAACATAAAAACTTTGAGATAAAGGTTTCGGCATTAAAAATTTTTAAACTTCTCAATATTGAAAAGTTCCATAGTTTTAAGCGCTTGTTATCAGCGCCAAAAGATGCAGAAATAATTGAATTCATCGAAAACAATTAATTTATGAACACAAGTACGGTAGAGATTATCATATTAATCATTCATTTTTTATTTTTTATATATGCCTGTACCGCCATCGCATCCTACATTATTTTGGCGATGATCTCTTCTAAGGAGACCATAGAATATATGAAGAAAAACAGCTTTGTGAATTACAAGGAAATATTGTCTTCAACCATTTCTCCCTCCATTACAATTATCGCCCCGGCCTATAATGAAAGTCTGAATATTATTGAAAATGTTCGTTCTTTATTGTCGAGTCATTATGTAAATTATGATGTGGTTATTGTGAATGACGGAAGTAAAGACGACAGTCTTGAAAAAATGATTGTGGCTTACGACCTGGTGAAAGTTGATTTTCTCATCAACCAACAAATACCGACAAAACCAATTCGCGCAGGCGTTTTTAAATCCACCAATCCCGCATTTGAAAAGCTTACGGTGGTAGATAAAGTAAACGGAGGCAAAGCAGATGCATTAAATATGGGCTTGAACATAAGTAAAAGCGATTATGTTGCCTGCATTGACGTTGATTGCTTGCTGTTGGAAAATTCCCTTCAAAAAATGATAAAACCATTTTTGGAAGTCACCGACAAAACAGTAATTGCCACAGGCGGTGTCATAAGAATTGCCAATTCCTGCATTATTAAAGACGGAAAACTGCTTGATGTGAATTTTCCTAAAAAACTAATTGAGAAAGCACAGATTCTTGAATATATAAGAGCATTTCTTCTAGGCAGAATGGCTTGGAGCCGGCTAAACGGATTGCTTGTAATTTCTGGCGCTTTTGGCTTGTTTAATAAGAAAGTTGCGATTGAGGTTGGTGGCTATGACACCAATACCGTGGGAGAAGATATGGAATTGATAGTGAGAATGAGAAGGTATATGGAAGAAACCAAACAAAAATATAAAGTGGCCTATATTCCTGATCCGTTATGTTGGACAGAAGCGCCGGACAATTATAAAATATTTATTTCACAAAGAAACCGTTGGACGCGCGGCACTATTGAAACGCTTAGGATGCACAGAAAAGTGGCGTTTAACCCAAAATACAAATCTCTCGGACTTTTAAGTTATCCTTATTGGCTCTTATATGAAAGGCTTGCCCCGGTTATTGAAGTAATAGGTATCATATACTTTATAATTTTGGCGGCACTTAATGAAGTGCGATGGGATTATGCTTTAGCATTCATTATTTTAGCCTATTTGTTTGCCGTTTTATTTTCCATTGTGGCAATTTTTTCTGAAGAGCTTACTTACCATCAATACAAAAAGAAGGGAACCGGCTTTAAATTAATTATGATAAGTTTGCTTGAACCTTTTGTGTTGCACCCATTTATATTGTATGCGGCAATTAGGGGAAATATAGATTACTATTTTAACAAGAAGAAAAAATGGGGAGAAATGACAAGAAAAGGGATGGCCACGAGCTAAACAAATTAATAATTATTGATTATGGTCAAATTACCCAGATCACAAACTAAATGCTTTTAAAATTTTTTACCATATTTTTCTCTGTGAATCTTATTGTTTTCCTTTATGAATCTCTGTGAAATAATTATTTAAAGACAACGAAACTTTATATGAAATTTAAAAATTTTGGCAATTACAGTTACAAATACATTTATTTGACATTTTCTTTAATAGTAAGTTTTTGGGCAATAAGTTTATTTGAGCTTATAATGAAGGTATCAAACGGTCTTGAGCAAACAAATCTGCCAACCACATTTGGCTATAAATTACTCAACGATTTTTGGGCCGGTTTGGGAATTGGCTTGTTGTTTTTTCCACTGTATCTGCTGTTTTTCTTCATTAAAAAACCCATTGGAAATATACTTATTAAAGTGTTGTTTTGTGTCATCATCATTGGCCAATTTGCCTTGCTTAAATACCATCTCACCACACTTGTAAATTTGGGAGCCGATATTTTAGGATATTCTTTTGATGATATGCACACAACAGTCACTGGTTCCGAATCTTTGTCTTTACTGTATTTTTTACCTTTCATACTGTTTCCGTTGCTTTTTTTGGTGATCAATTATGCCTTCAACAAATTCACCAATGAGCGGCAAATTTTCGCGTCAGCCATTATTTTGGTGATTGTTTTTGGAAGTGCAAAAATCATTTTTTCTGAAGCTTCAGAAACTATTTATCAAAATAAGTTGTTCTTTTTGGGCGAAGATATTTATAGATATCAGCAAGAAAAAAGTTTGATGGATGCCTATAATTTATCAGGAAGAAATGATTATCCGCTTTTAAAACCTTTTCGGGATACAAAAGATGTTTTGTCTCCTTTTTTCAATATTCAGGAAGAAAAACCAAACATTGTAATCATAATTGTAGAAGGATTGGGAGGCGAATTTGTAGGAAAAAATCAATATGGCGGATTTACGCCATACATTGATTCCCTTATTCAAGAATCGCTTTACTGGGAAAATTTTGTCAGCAATTCAGGAAGAACCTTTGGCGTATTGCCTTCTATACTGGGTTCTTTGCCCTATGGAGAAACTGGTTTTTTGGAGCTAAATCCTTTGCCGTCCCATTTTTCACTCACCAGTGTTTTAAAGGCTAATGGTTATACTACCTCGTTTTATGGTGGAGACCCTTCGAGTTTCGACCGAAAAATAAATTTTTTGGAATACAATGGGATTGATCATATCATTGATGAAAGTATGTTTGAAGCAAAATATGTTAAAACACAGGCAAATGCCGGCGGGTTCTCTTGGGGATATCCCGATGAAGAAATATTTAAAAAAACATTATCGGAATTAGATCGTAAAAAACAGCCGAGATTGGACATTATTGCAACCCTTACAAACCACGAACCATTCAATTTTCCTTCAAAAATTCTTTATTTAACAAAAGTGGATAGCGTATTAAATTCGAACCAAATTTTTGGCGTAAAAAAAGAGGAAATTTTAGCCTATAAAGAAATTTTTGCCAGTCTGCTTTACACGGATAATTCTTTAGAATACTTTATGAAGGAATATGCCAAAAGACCCGAATATAACAACACCATTTTTATTATTACCGGAGATCACCGTCTTATTCCAATAGCGCAAAAAGACAAGCTATGCCGCTTTCACGTGCCTTTTTTCATATATAGCCCTATGCTAAAGAAGCCCGAAAAATTTAAATCCGTTTCCTCCCATTGGGATGTTACTCCAAGTTTGCTTTCTTTTTTAATGAACAATTACAAGTTTAATAAGTTAAAAGAAACCGCCTGGATGAGCCAGGGATTGGATACAGCAAGGCAATTTAGAAATATTCACAAAATTCCTTTAATGAGGTATAAAGGAACCATCAATGATTATATTTACAATGATTATTTTTATGCTGATGGCGAGCTTTTTAAGATAAATGAAAACTTCGGAACCAATAAAGTGAATGAACCGGAATTGTTAAAAACTGTTTCCGATTCCTTGCTTGAGTTTAAAAAGCTAAATGCCTATCTCACCAAAAAAAATAGAATTTTCCCAGATTCCTTAAACATCTATACCCAGCCGGCAGTTCAATTTTCAAAAGAGGAATTGGCCACCATTGAAACCTTGACCAAAGGATTAAACTATGATCAAATTTTTATGATTGCCAGGGAATACGCGTTCAAAAAAGATTATAAAAAAGCGCGGTTGTTATGCGATTACATTTTGAATGAATTTCCCAGTCACGCCGATGCACGAACTTTAAAAGGGCGAACTTTCGCTTGGGAAGGCAATTTTAAGGTCGCGGAAGAGCAATTGTTAAATGTGTTTGAAAGAACACCTTATTATGATGATAATTATTTGGCGCTTTTAGATTTATATTGGTGGTCCAAACAAGATATAAAAGCCATTGGCATTGCCGAAAAAGCGATAGAAAATGGGATAGATAACCCGAAAATAGGTTTTAAATTGGCGCAAGCTTATCAAAGAATGAATAATTTAAATGAGGCAAATAAAGTAATAGACAGTATTTTGAAATTGCATCCAAAGAATGAAACATACCTAACTTTTAAAAACTCCTTAAAATAATGAATGCAACAAAAGGTTTTAAATGGATTTTTATATTGACATTTTTGTCAGTTTTTCAAAGTTTTGGCCAGCAAAAAGTTTTTGAAGGAGACCCAGACACCGCCTTTAAAAATGCTCGTGAACTGGCTTTTAACAATCAACGGAAACAGGCACAGGACACCTTGCTTTTGATTTTAACCAAATATCCCGATTACCACGATATCCGCTCTTTTTTGGCCAGCACCTATTCCTGGGATGGGAAATACAAAAAAGCAAAAGCAGAGTTTTCCTATGTTTTAGAAAAGGATCCAAAAAGAAAAACCGATTGGATTGCTGCCATAAACAATGAATTGTGGGCAGATACGCCTTTTAGTGCGCTGGAATTGGCAGATAATGCGTTGAAATATTTCCCTTCGGATGGTGAGATTTTGTATTTGAAAGCAACTGCCCAGGAAAATTCCAACAATCCGGAGGAAGCCTTGCGCACCATACAACTGGTGTTGGACCAAAATCCGAATGATCAAAAAGCACTGGATTATAAGAAGAAATTGAACACAACGCTAAGCTACAATTCCATCGGAATTAAATCATTGGTCGATTTCTATTCCGAAACTTTTGACCCGATGCAATATTATACGCTGAATTATGGCCGACAAACAAAATATGGAAGTATTGCGGCAAAAATGAATTTCAGAAGGAGTTTTAATAAAAATGGCGTTCAGTTTGAGGTGGATATGTACCCCAAAATTACAAAAGGATTGTATGCTTATGTAAATGTTGGATTTGCAAACACTTTTTTGTTTCCCGATGTAAGATATGGCGCTGAATTGTACAAATCGTTGCCGAAGAGTTTTGAGATTTCTTTGGGTTTCAGGGCTTTAAAATACAACACAACTACCACTATTTACACAGGTTCAGTTGGTTGGTATACAGGAAACAGTTATTGGAATTTTCGCCCTTATTTAACGCCGGGAGATTCAGGAACCAGCAAATCGGGCGTGATAAATTACAGAAAATACAGAAGTGATGCCGACAATTATTTTAGTGTTTCGCTGGGAATGGGATTTTCTCCTGAATTTGAAAGATACAGTTTGGAAGGAAATGAAGATGCCATCATTGATTTGAAATCACAAAAACTGAATGCCGGCTATTATTTTACGTCTTCAAACAAACAAAATGCCTGGGGAGCTCTTGTGGGCGTTGCGCATCAGGAAATAAGTTTTAAGCCGGGAAGTTACTTTTGGATTTATTCCGTAGGACTTAATTGGGAATTAAAATTCAGATAAATAAAAAATGTCAAAAGAAATAGAACGGAAATTCTTAGTTTCAGGATCTTTTAAAAAACACGCCATAAAAAGCCATAAAATAGCACAAGGTTATTTATCGACGGTGCCCGAAAGAACGGTGCGCATAAGAATTCGTGACCATCAAGGCTTTATCACCATAAAAGGAATTAGCAACGCCACAGGAACTACCCGTTTTGAATGGGAAAAGGAAATTCCCGTAAACGAAGCCGAAAATTTATTGATGCTTTGTGAACCAACAATCATAGAAAAAATAAGGCACATTATTCCCGCAAACGACCATCTGTATTTTGAAGTAGATGAGTTTTTGGGCGAAAACAGCGGATTAATCATCGCCGAAATTGAACTTCCCAAGGAAAACACAGAATTTACCAAACCAAGCTGGCTGGGCGAGGAGGTTACCGGACAATTACAATATTACAATGCGATGCTGGCTAAAAAGCCCTTTAGGGAATGGTAGCAATAAATCAGGAAAAGCTTATTTAATGTTTTATTGAATGTTTGTCGGTTTTTACTAAATCCGATTTGAGCATAAATTTATACATCTTTGTTATGCGTTCGGCTTTTATTTTCTATTTTATAAACTTCACCTTCTTGTCCTTCAAAGTCAAATGATTTTAGATAAGTCAATCCAATTTTTTCTAATACTCTAATTGAACCTAAATTTTCTTTCATTGCTCTTCCAACAATTTCAGTCATTTTATATTTACTGAATCCTAAATTAATACAAGCCTTGGCAGATTCTGTTGCATACCCTTTATTCCAATGTTTCTTAAAGAATCTAAATCCAATATCATATTCATCAATGTTCGGTGTATATTTTAGTCCACACCAACCTAAAAATTCATCATTTGTTTTATTTATCACAGCCCAACGTCCGAAGTCATATTTTTTATAATGGTCGTAATTTGCCAAGAACATCTTTGCATTTTCGACACTTTCAAAAGGTTCGTCTCCGGTATATTTTATCACGTCAGGATCGAGGTTTAAAAGATACGCATTTTCAGCATCGGTAATAGTCATCTCTCTTAAATAAAGTCGATCTGTTTCTAAAATTCTCATTTTATTAATTCTCTATTTTGTTTGTATTTGTTATACTTTTCACGCTCATTTCCCAAAGTTCTGCTGACGCATAACATTTAATAAAACACAATTTATTATTCCAAACAAACTTTTTTAATAATTGCTCACAATAAATTTCGAAATCGGGTCATTTGTTAAAAATGCATGGATAAGAATTGGTTTTTCTTTCGATTGAATCACAGCTTTTAAGGAATCCAAATCTTTTTGGTTAAAAGTAGGCGAAAGCGGATAATGGATGTAATTCATCGGATAATCTGTAAAAAGCTTTTTTTCTTTTTCAATCCAAGGTTGGTTGTCTGCCACATTATTGTCGAGCAACGAAATAACGGTTTTAAAATAGTCGTTAAGAACAAACATGGTGAATTCATCATCGGTTGGGTAGGGCGTTAAATAAACGCCTTCTTCTAACTTAAAATAACTGCCTCTTTCCCAGGCTGGAAGGTCTTCCATTTTGCGGGTGGTTATATTTTTATCTGAGCTGGTTTTAATCCCGTATTTTTTAGCGGCCGATTTAAAAATATTGATCCTGTCGCGCCCTAAATAACAATGCACATAATAAATTCCTTTCTCGGTTTCAATGAATTTTTTGGCGTCTTGCAGGGTTTTCTCATTTCCTGAAATCCAGGGCATCATAGGCATATTAATTAACTTGATGCCGTATTTCTTAGCAAGTTCGCTTTCTTCTTCCATCAAAGCGGGTTCTGCCGGAATGACCATTTCGTGCAACAGCGAAATGATTCCGTCGTATCCTTGTTCCTTGAGCGATTTTATCATTTCTTCATTTGGATAGGCGCCATACACAAATTCTAGCTGCTCTTTATTCTTTTGTTGGTGATTTTCTATATTTTTTATGGGATCTCCACCTGAATAGCTGATCAGCCATTGAGGATTGAAACTAAAAATATAGACTGAAGTGAGCAGAATTAGTGTTAATATTCCGGGAATAAACCATTTTACAGTCTTACTTTTTGACCGTTTTATGATCCAATGGAAGAGAAGCGCCAGTAAAAATGCCACAATGACATACACGATGATAATTAGCTTTCCTAAAATATTTTCTTTAGACATTTCCATATCTGTTGAACGGGCGTATTCAGCCAGCCATTTTGAAGGTCCGGCCAATAAAACCCACAATCCCAAAGGGAATCCAACGCACAACCAGAGATATAAGAATAAGATTATTGACTGAATTTTGTTATTTATTTTCATAGTTTATATTAATTAAAAAGAGCCATTATTTTTGGCAGAAATATGATTAAACCCACAATGGCGGCAGCAAAAGCTGCGATAAGCACGCCGGTAGCGGCAAGATCTTTTGATTTTCCTATTCTGTCGCGTTTTTCCAATGAAACTTCATCTGCCAAAAACTCAATGGCAGAATTAAAGGCTTCCGCAGAAAAAACAAATCCGGATACAATAAACAGCAATGACCATTCTTCAGTAGAAATTTGAAAGAAAAATCCGGCGATTACTGCAATAATTAAGGAAAAAAGATGAATTCGGGAATTGTGTTCAAAACGAAATAACCAAACAAAGCCTTTAAATGCGTAGCCAAAACTCGCTATCCGTTTTTTAAAGGAGAAACGTTCTTCTATTTTACTGTCCATAGTTAATCGTTTTAATTTAAAAGATAATTTATTAAAAATACGCAATAAATATACATAAAACAATATACCAAACTACTTTAGAAAAGAATTAAAATTGATTAATTTCAAACAATAAATACGGCAAAAGAAACAAAAATTAAAAATAGATGTTGCTTATATTCAGGCCAGATTGGTTTGGTTGTTAAAACTAAGTTACCATTAAAGTATCACAATGTCAGTTTGGCGAAAACATCATTTGGTGATTTGTAAAATATATTTAATTATCTTGCGGTGTTGTCTAAATTTCAACAAATGACAACCCACACAAAAGAGGAATATATGTTAGAATTGGCTGGAATTATTGTCTTGGGAATTATTGCGCAATGGGTTGCTTGGAAATTGAAACTTCCTGCAATTTTGCCCTTAATTTTAATAGGATTATTGGTTGGCCCAATATCAACGTTAATTTCTGCAGACGGCACAAAATGGCTGGAGCCTATTTGGAACGGCACTGAAGGGTTGTTTCCCGACGAACGTTTATTTAACTTTGTGTCATTGGCGATCAGTATTATATTGTTCGAAGGCGGTTTAACATTAAAAAAAGAGGAAATTTTAAATGTTGGACCGGCGATTCTTAAATTAATCACACTGGGTTCATTGGTGACTTTTTTTGGTGCTGGGTTTGCAACCCATTTCATTTTTAATATCAGTTGGCAAATATCTTTTTTATTTTCGGCCTTAATTATTGTGACCGGACCCACCGTAATAGCGCCAATTTTGCGAAATATTCCATTAAAAAAGGATGTTTCAACCGTATTAAAATGGGAAGGAATATTAATTGACCCCATAGGCGCCTTGGTTGCTGTATTAATTTTTGAATTTATCAGGGTTGGTGAAGGCTATGATTATACGTTAGAAGCTTTAATTGAATTTGGAAAAATTGTTGTTGTTGGGTTTACTATTGGTTTTGCTTCAGCTTATGCCTTTTATTTTTCAATCAAAAAAAAATTAATTCCCCATTATCTGCTCAATGTGGCTTCCTTGGCAATAGTACTTGCCGTATTTGTATTGTCCGATTCCTTCGCCCACGAATCTGGTTTGCTTACGGTGGTTATAATGGGAATGGTTCTTGGCAACCTAAAAGTGGAGGAATTAAAGGAAATCCGTTATTTTAAAGAATCCTTAAGCATTTTATTAATTTCAATATTGTTTATTTTACTGTCTGCTAACATCAATATTGGTGATATGTTGCTGCTGTACAGATGGGAAACAGTACTTTTATTTGGCTTGGTGGTTTTTGTTTTAAGACCGTTAGGCGTTTTTTTAAGCACCTCAAATTCAGGCTTAAGTTTAAATGAAAAACTATTTATAAGCTGGGTGGGTCCAAGAGGAATTGTGGCTGCCGGTATCGCCTCCTTATTCGGATTGAAACTTTCTATGCAGGGAGAACCAGACGCGGAATATATTACGCCATTGGTTTTTATGGTTGTTTTGGGAACCGTGTTGCTAAATGCCACCACTGCGCGCTTGTTTGCCAAGTTAACAGGGGTGTTTTTAAAATCTTCTGACGGAATTATGATGATAGGCGGTTCAAATTTTGCGCGTTTAATAGCCGATTATTTAAAGAAAAATGGCAGAAGAGTCGTTATAATTGATAACAACATCGACAATGTTAATAGAGCAAAATTGCTTGGGTTGGAAGCTATGAAAGGCAATGTGTATGAGGATGAATTACTGGAAGATGTTGAGCTAAATGATATAGGCTATTTACTCGCATTAACCGGCAGCCGGAGCTTGAATAAATATGTAATTGAAAAATATGGCGGAATTTTTGGAGAAAAAGGTGCTTTTAGAATTGTATCAACCGACGAACTGATCAATAAAGTCGATATTTCAAATGAACAATTATTTACCCATAAAGATGATTTTATTAATTTAAGTGAAGTGGTTCGAGATTTTCCGTTTATAAATGAGGTAAACGTTGATTCACGGGAACATTTTAATAGATTATTAAAGGAAATTGGATATGAAGTACACGCAATACCGGTTTTTTTAAAGGATGAAACTGGTTTTATACACATAATTTCTTCATTAGACGAATCCTTTGAAATTGAAAAAGGAAATACCTTGGTTTACCTTGGAAAAGCAATCGTTTAATTATTATAATATTGATACTATTTGAAATGAACTTGAAAATAATGAATAAAAATTCGACACTTAATGTATCAAAAATTTAAAACCAGCATCGCTTATACAAAAAACCTGTTTGTTACCGGTGCAATATCACAATCTTGCAGAAGCGTAGAGATTGAAATATGCAGGTATATTCCAAAAGAGGATCACAAAATTATTGTTGAGTTTGGAATGGGACACGGCAATATTACGCGCGAAATTTTAAATAACATGGCTCCAAATTCTAAATTGTATGCTTTTGAAGTAAATAAATCTTTTTGTGACCATGTTTGTGAATCCATAACCGATGAAAGGTTAGTCATCATAAATGACGGTGCTGAAAATATTAAAAAACACATACAGGAAGAGGTTCATTCCGTAATTGCCTCGATGCCACTTTCATTTTTTTCAAAAGAAAAACAAGTGGGGATTATTCAAGATGTTTATGATGTATTGGCAAATGATGCTTATTATACCCATTCATTGTATTCAAAGATTCCTTTCAAAAAATTTCAAAAAATATTTGATTCTTGTTATATTGAAAAAATTAAGGATAATATTCCAACAGCCTATGTTTATCACTGTAAAAAAGTTCAATAATTCAGATTTGCTATCAAATTATCTAAAATTATTTTTCGTTTTTCCAGTATCTCGGGTTCGTTTCTTCGGTTTTTTGGTTCCAATAATCTTGGGATACTTTTCTGCCATCAGCAGTTTTAAGTCTGCGTTGAAAAACCCAAACAGTCGGGTTAAAAGTCATATCGGTTACCGCAACAGTATACATTTGCGGATCGCCTTCTGTTTTTATTTTATCTTCTTCAATAACAACTTCAAAGCCGTTTACTTCCAAAAGGTTTTTTAAAAAATCCCTACGGTTTTCATCCACACCTTTTTCAACAAAAGTAACTCTTGTTTCGCCGATGCTTCCAAATAAATGATTTCCTCCAAGTCCCATAGTTTCTTAATTTAAAAATGTATTGCTAATTGAAAATATATAATCATAAATTGGGCTGTAAACCCCAGCCACTAAAATACCGATTGCCGCCAAAATCAATCCCAAGCGCATATAAACCGGACTTCTGAAATAAGGAATGGCTTGGTCGCTTTGTCTTAAAAACATCGCTCTTACCACCAACAAATAGTAATACAAAGAAATGGTTGCATTTACCACCGCAATAAATACCAGAATGTAATATCCCTGACTTGCAGCAGCGGTATATAAAAAGAATTTACCAAAGAAACCGGCCAATGGCGGTATACCTGCCAATGAAAACAATGCCAACATCATTAACAAACTCAATTTAGGATTGGTTCGGTAAAGTCCTTCATAATCGTTGATGTTTTCCTTATTTGAAAAAGAAGAAATCGCCTGAACAACGCCAAAAGCTCCTAAGTTTGAGAAAATATAAACTGCCACAAAATAAACGATGGTTGCGGTTCCTAAATTGTCGACCGACATTAAGCCCAACAATATAAAACCGGCCTGTGCAATAGATGAATAGGCCAGGAAACGTTTCAAATTTTGTTGCCGTATCGCAAACAGGTTACCAATAAACATTGTGGCAATAATTACAATATAAATTATTTTGTGCCAAACCTCAATTAATGGTTTAAAGACCGTGAATAAAAGAATCATTAAAATAAGAACCGCGGCTCCTTTTGAAATTACCGACAAATAGGATGCAACATTAATGGGTGCGCCTTCATAAACATCAGCCGTCCAAAAATGAAATGGCGCCAACGAGATTTTAAATGCCAATCCCGAAAAGAAAAACACAAACGCTAAAATGGATAAATTGGAACTTGTCAATATTTCGGTCATCGAATCAAAATAAATGGTTCCGGTGGTTGCGTATAACAATGAAATACCAAATAATGCAGCTCCGG
>DPCK01000063.1 GCA_003516285.1 Lutibacter sp.
ACGGATCCTTGGAAACCATATCTTTATCAAATTCTTTAAATGTATTGTTATCAAAAAGAATTTCAAAATATTCAGCGCTTCCTATTCTTACGTGGTAACCATCTTCCGGGCTGACGTAATAATTATGCTTTAATTCTGCCGAATCAACAATTTTTCCGCTTGGCGTTTTATACCACAAACCTTTCGGCACATCTTTTTTTTCTTCCGTAGGGGTTTGAATTCCTTTATCTTTTCTTTTAAACCAAGATGACATAACGATGTTGTTTTAGTGAGAATAAGTGGTGCAAATTACTAAAAAAAATAAAGAGAACGTATAAAAATATGTTCTCTTTATTAAATTTTAATTATAAACCTAAGTGCTATAATGTATTAACGTTATTTAAATCTTTAAAAGCTTGGATTAAGCGCTTTTTAAAAGTAGCTTCACCTTCACGCAACCATTTTCTAGGATCGTAATGCTTTTTATTTGGTTGATCATCACCATCCGGATTCCCTATTTGGGTTTTTAAATAATCAATATTGTTCACCATATAATCTCTAATTCCTTCAGTAAAAGCAAATTGAAGATCGGTGTCAATATTCATTTTAACTACGCCGTAGCCAATTGCTTCCCTAATTTCTTCAAGTGTAGAACCTGATCCGCCGTGAAATACAAAATCAACCGGATTTATGCCCGTTTTATATTTATTCTGAATAAATTTTTGGGAATTGTCCAATATTTTTGGTGTTAACTTCACATTTCCAGGTTTATAAACTCCGTGTACATTTCCAAAAGATGCTGCAATGGTAAAGCAATCGCTCACTTTTTTAAGTTCTTCATAAGCATAGGCAACTTCAACAGGTTGTGTATATAATTTTGAAGAATCAACATCAGAATTGTCCACACCATCTTCTTCTCCTCCGGTAATTCCAAGTTCAATTTCTAAAGTCATCCCCATTTTGCTCATACGCTGAAGATATGTTTTACAAATTTCAATATTTTCTTCGATTGGCTCTTCAGATAAATCTATCATATGTGAACTAAAAAGCGGCACGCCAGTTTCTTTAAAAAACTGTTCTCCGGCATCTAACATACCATCAATCCATGGCAACAATGATTTTGCGCAATGATCGGTGTGTAAAATAACAGGAATTTCATAGGCAGCGGCAAGTAAATGAATATGTTTCGCGCCTGCAATAGCGCCTGCGATGGCAGCTTTTTGATTTTCATTAGACAATCCTTTTCCGGCATTAAATTGTGCTCCGCCATTTGAGAACTGAATAATTACCGGTGCTTTTAACTCTTTTGCAGTTTCTAAAACAGCATTAATCGTGTTTGATCCTATAACATTTACTGCTGGTAATGCAAAATTTTTGGCTTTCGCCAACTTAAAAATTTGTTGAACCGTTTTTCCCGTTGCAACTCCTGGTTTAATTGTTTGAGCCATAATATTTTGTGTATAGTTATTGTGAATTATTGTAGCAAAATTAATGAATTATCCCTTTTAAAGAAACTTATGAATACAAAAAAAACGAAATCGAAATAGTTTTAAATTTCAGACTTAAAAAGGATAACTTATCCCAAAATTATAAACCGCGTGTCCCAAATTGTAATTTTTAAACCATTTATCGCCTGTAGGAAGATAAGGTTCATAGGTTTTAAATCCTAAATCCAATCTCAATAAAATAAAGCTTAAATCATATCGCAGTCCAAAACCCGATCCCACTGCAATGTCTTTTAATGAAGAAAACCCGTTAAATTTCGCTTCAGGTTCTGTTATTGATGTATTTGAAATGTCCCAAATATTGCCTGCATCAACAAATAAAGCGCCGTTAATGCTGTTTACTATATTAAATCTATACTCCAAACTATTTATAAATTTTAGGTTCCCAACATTAAACTCCAGTCCACTTTTGGTGGAACCCGGACCTAAATCATAAATTTTCCAGGCGCGTAAGTCATTTGGACCGCCAATAAAATAGCTTCTGCTAAAAGGAATGGTATTTGAGTTTCCATAAGGTATTGCCACTCCTAAAAAACTTCTAAAAACCAAAACATTATTCCCTTTAAAACTCCAGAATTTTTTATACTCCAAATCGACTCTGACATATTGGGCTATTGGTATTCCCAACAGTGTTTTTTTGTTATTTGCGTCTTTGGTTTGGGCCAACAGTGTTGTTAAATTACCTGATGCAGCCAAACGTGATCTGAAAAATGAAAAATCGGTATCTTTATAATTTTCACTGTTGTTATAAGTAAAGGTATAAGCCATTAAAGGAACCAAAACATCTTCTGTAATAATATTGTAACGGTTTCTGATGTTTCTCACAATTTTATATTCTGTTGGATAGCTTTCCTCAAAATTCTCATCAATGTTGCTGTCAATAAATCCAATAACATTGTCAGTTGTTAAGTTTTGATCAAAATAGGTATTTGCGATTTCGTTAATTTTATTAAATTCAGATTTATAAATACTAAAGTAAGAATCAATATTTAAATTTTTGATAAATTGCGCATTCAACAACTGAAAACTATGATTTTTTGTTTTGGATGATTCCCAGGTATAATCGACAATTCCGGTAAATTTTTGTTTATCGAGTCCAATATTTTTTTGCAGACTTGTACCCAAAGTGAAAATTGTTTTGGGTGCCATGCTTTTTGGGATTAATTTTTCAAATTTAACCGGAAACACAAATCTTGGAAGCTCTAATGAAATATCACCACCTATTTCCCAAGCATTTAATAATTTTCCTTTTTCGGCAGCATCTTTTGAATCTAAAAAAGACCCCTGAATTGAAAATTTCAACAACTCTGCACCCCTAAAAATATTTCTGTCCAAAAATAAAAGTTTTCCTGAAATCCCAAGCTGCCTGATGTTAGAATGTGTCAATTCGGTGTTAACACCAATAGAATACTTTTTTAGCGGCGATAAATAAATGGATGCTTCCAACATATCATTTTCCAATTCCACATACTTTATGTCTACCGTTCTGAAATTTTGAAGTCCTCTAAGGTTTTTGCGGGTCAACTCCCTTGTATCATCCTTATATAAATCGTTTGGCTCAATAAAAATAGAATTTAGCAGATACTTCGGATTGTATTTTAATTTTTCCTGGGCATAAAATGAAAAACCATTATAATTTATGCTGTCTTTAATTGTATTATTTGCATCGTTGGTAAAGGAATAATCAGTATAAATATTGACTTTCTGGATTTTTTGGACTTTAAATGGAACGGATCCAACGCTGCCGTCGATCAACAGCACCACATCCGATTTATAATTGGTGGTTGAAGTATCCGCTTCAAAAGTTATGGCATTTTTATTAAATCTATAGATTCCAGTATTTCTAAATAAATTGGTTAACCTGTTTTGCTCTTTAATAAATGATGACAACTTAAATTGATTACCTTCAACAATAGCTGATTCTTTTTTATGAATTTCGTATATAGAATCTAAAACTGCAGATTGTATAACGGTTGTAATACTGTCTAATTGATAAGGTTTATCAGTGTTTACAAAATAATCAACGGTGGCTTTCTTGTTTTTTAATTGATTTTCTTCTGAAGTTACCTTCACCTTAAAAAAACCTTCATTATAGTAATGTTGGGTTAAATTTTTTACCGTTTGCGATGTTTTCTTTGAATCCAAAATAACGGGAGGTTCTCCATTTTTTAAAATCCATTGATGCATTTTATATTTGAAATTCCGAACACCTCGCGTTTGTTTTTCGGAAAACACGTTTGTTGTAAAATTATACCATCCCGGATTGTCTAATTTCCATTGGTCAAAATCGGCTTCAAAATTTTTATTCCCTAAATTATAAAAATGCAATGGTATTGCAACGCCAAGCACCAATGTATTAGGACGTTGCACAATATAATCGTTAATTGCGTCGCTGCCATTTTTTTTGTCGTTGACAACAATCTTGTTTTTAGTGAGAAGAAATTCATTTTCACCCACGTATTTCACTGAATTGCAAGATGAAAACCCTAAAATGATACCTGCAAAAATTAAAAATATTATAAAATTGGTTTTCAATAAATAAGCGTTTAAATTTGTTCCAAAAGTATAACTTTTCAACGGTTAAAAAAATAACAATTTTTTATAATTAAATTAATGAGTTTAAGCAAAAATCAGTTAAAAATAATTAAAAGCCTCCATCAAAAAAAGTACCGAACAGCGCATCATTTATTTGTTGCTGAAGGCACTAAAATAGTGGCTGAATTTTTAAACTCAACTTTTGAATTGGAGCAATTATTTTGTATTGACACTGCCATCTATAAAAATATAGAGAAAGTCACTGAAATTTCTGAAATTGAACTAAAAAAAATAAGCACGCTGGTGACACCAAACAACGTGCTGGCTCTTTTTAAGATTCCATCAACAACAACTTCCATAAAATCGGGTTTAATTGTGGCGCTGGATGAAATTAATGATCCGGGAAATTTAGGCGCTATTATTAGATTGTGTGATTGGTTTGGCGTGGATCAATTGATTTGCTCCAACAACACGGTCGATTGCTATAATCAAAAAGTGGTGCAATCTTCTATGGGTTCTTTGGCCAGAGTTTCAATAATTTATATGGATTTGGGGGATTATTTACAACAATCTGAACTGCCAAAATATGCTGCGAATATGGAAGGTGAAAATGTGTATAAAAGCAAATTGACTAAAAATGCAGTGTTGATAATGGGAAATGAAGCGAACGGAATTAGCGATTCCATTTTAAAATTAGTCACCAATACCATTTCAATACCAAGATTTGGGACCTTAAAACAAACCGAAAGTTTAAATGTAGCAACAGCTACTGCAATTTTATTGAGTGAATTTAAGCGATTGACCTAAGCTTAATGAAATGCAAATTTAATAAAAACGCCTCTTGTTCCAAAATAATCAACAGCACCTGTCCATTGGCTGTTCGGATTATTATCCCTGACCAACTCATCGTTAATGGCAAAAACGCCTCTAATGGAAGGTGAAAAAATAAAATAGGGCAAATATAAGTCTACCCCAATACCCAATTCATAAGAAAAATTGTTCTTTTTGGCTCTGAATTCTCCATCGGAATTATCCTGGGGATTGTCTTGGTTGCTCGAAAAATTATAATCGTAAGAAACGCCTGCAATGGCATAAGGCCGCATATTGTCGAGCCGGTTTGTATTAAATTTCAGCAATAAAGGAACCCTAAAATAAGTAGCATTCACATTTCGAATACTGTCTTTTTTCCCACCATAAATATGCGTAAACGCCAATTCTTTNNCCAACTTCAAAACCTATGCCTGGGGTTGAAACGATAAAAGCATTGGGATTTTTGTCATTATAGGATATTTTATAATCTTTCATATTCAAACCTAAAAAATATCCCCAAAAAACCTGTTGCTTGTCCCAATTTTGTTTGTATTGAACAATATCTCTTCTTTGGGCTTTCAAATTGGTTATTGAAAAGACTGCCAAAAAAATCACAACAAATACTCGTTTCATCTGTTTAAATTTAATTTTTTTATTGGTACAGATGCGGTTCGCCATTAATCATTTCTTTTTTATCAAAATTTGTTATGGCTCGTTTCATATATTATTTTTTTGCAATATAAATTGAAGCAACACCAAAAGTTTGCGGTTTATTTTCTATACCTATAAACCCAATTTTATGCAAAATATTGTTGAAGGCCTGTCCGTAAGGAAAGGAAGCTGCGGAATCCGACAAATATTGATAAGCGACCTTGTCTTTTGAGAATAATTTTCCAATTAATGGCAGTATGTTTTTGGCATAAAACTGATAACCTTGTTTAAAAGGTGTTTTAGTTGGAACAGACGTTTCCAAAACCACAAAAATTCCTCCAGTTTTTAAAACTCTGTAAATTTCAGCCAAACCTTTTTCGAGATGCTCAAAATTTCGGACGCCAAAAGCAACGGTAATGGCATCAAATGAATTGTCTTCAAAAGGCATTTTTTCAGAATCGGCAAGCACCATTTCAATGGTATTGTTTAACTGAAGTTTTTCAATTTTTTTACGTCCAACTTCAAGCATTCCGTCAGAAATATCCAAACCAACAATTTTTGAAGCCTTTGTTTTTGCTAAATTAATGGCCAAATCCCCTGTTCCTGTGGCAATGTCCAAAATTGAATCCGGATTTGTTTTTCCAACAATTTCAACCACTTTATTGCGCCATTTTACATCAATTCCAAAAGAAATAACACGGTTTAAACCGTCGTATTCATTGGAAATGGCATCAAACATTTTAGTGACTTGCTCTTTTTTGCTAAGATCTGAATCTTTGTAGGGTGTAACTTTTTCTGCCATCATCAATTTATTGGTTAACCGCCACAACTTCGTTAATTTTTCCGGGAATAAGTTGTTTCAACATATTTTCTATTCCGTTTTTCAGGGTAATTGTTGAGGAAGGACAACCGCTGCAAGCACCTTGCAATATGACGTTAACTATTTTTGAAGCTGGTGAATAAGACTGAAACATAATATTTCCGCCATCGGCAGCAACAGCAGGTTTTATATATTCTTCCAGAATATCGATAATTTGTCTGGAAACATCATCCAGTTCAATATCGTGGTTATAAACTTCTGAGACTTTTTGTTGTACCGCGTTTTCCAATGCAATTGTTTTACCGTCGGCGATATATTGCCTGATAAAACTTCTGATTTCAACAGTTATTTCAGGCCACTCAACAGTGTCGTTTTTTGTAATTGACACATAATTTTCTGAAATAAATATTTCTTTTACAAAAGGAAAATTAAATAATTCTGTTGCCAAAGGCGCATTATCAGTTGCCTCCTTGTTTTTATATTCCAAATCGTTTTCAACCAATTTTATGTTGGCAACAAACTTTAAAACTGAAGGATTTGGCGTTGATTCCGCATACACTTCAACCGGAATTTTTTTCGGAGCTGTTTCTTCTGAAATCACTACCCCGCCCGCGTTCAGATATTTTTCAATTTGTTCTTTTACTTCCTCTTGAACATCACTCCATTCCACAATTGCAAATCTTTCAAGCGCAATAAAATTTGCTGAAAAATATACGCGTTTTATAAATGGCAAATAAAATAATTGCTGTGCCAATGGCGAATTTTTTGCTTCATCAATATTATTGAATTGATGACTTCCGCTTGTTAAAATATCGGTCGAAGTAAACTTCAAAATGGTTGGTATATTTGTTTTTTCTATGGTAAGTGTTCTATTTTTCATCGTTAATAGTTTGTGCAAAAGTACATAAAACATAATTCATATACTTGGTTAAAAAATAAAAAACGCCTCATAGTTGAGACGTTTATATGGTGTTATATTCGTTCGTTTATAGATTCAAGACCAACGTTGCCGTAAATGTTGAAGTGTCAAAATCCAACTCCGCTGAATTGACATCATTGCTTTGCGGATAAAAATTATAAGGTGCTGTATTGCCCGATTTTTGGTAAGCGAAATCCAATTTTCCGCCTCTAAATTTATAGCCTGCGCCCAACGAATATCCTTCTAAATTGTCAGAGCTCACCGAACTTTTATATGGATTGTTTTCAAAATGATAACCGCCTCTTACCGAGAAATTATCAAAACGCCATTCAGTTCCTATGCGCAATTCGCCCACACTTTCCAAATCGGACTTAAATGCTTGATTTTCATCAATAAAATCAGCATTACTCAATTTAATATTGCTATAATTTTTTAAACTGTAATCAACACTTACAAGTCCATTACCGCTAAAAATATAGGCAAAACTTCCTGTTAATTTACTTGGCGTTCTCATCTTATAGTCGAAGGTATTAACCCCGGAATATTCATTGGTAAATAGCACATCGTTCTTATATACATTTTCATCATATTCCACAAAATCTTCAGAAAGTGTGTACCAAACCGGCGATTGATATGCCAATCCCAATCTTAAATTTTCACTGGGTTTTAATATTGCGCCAAAATTAAAAGACACACCATTGCCATAGGTTAATAATTCCTGCCTTGAAGATACATCTAAAGTATTACCGCTTCCGTCGTTGTTGTATTCTTCTGTCAATGTTCGTTGAAAATATTCAATATCATAGGTGTTTATGGCTGCACCAAGGTACAAGTTGTCATTGTGCTGTGCGGCAAAAGTAAATGAATATTTCCCGTTTTTTCCATCTGTAAAATTTTCAAAATATTGATTTTCGGCAGTTCCATAAACCACTTCAGGGTCATAAAAATCTGTTAAAGGCGAATAACCGCTATTTCCTTCAGCAATCCATAAATTTTCAAAATCGTTGGCAATGCTGTAATTAAATCCCAAGGCGATATTGCTCCATTCGGAGCTGTTACCATAACCTCTAAACACAAATACCCCGCCCGCTTGGGATAAATTGGTGAAATCATTTTCAAATTGTGTATTGTTTCCATAAAAACCGACCACCGTTTTGGTGTTTCTGTTGTTTAATGAAATGGCAAATTCACTTTTCAAAAATACTGCTGCACCGGCCGGATTTATTTCCATAGCAGACAGATCACCGCCCAAAGCGCCAAAAGCGCCGCTCATAGCATTGTAACGGGCGGTTCCGCTAATGTTTTCTTTTGAAAACAGCGTACCTAAATCATTATACCCCAATGTTTGTGCATTTAGAATAAAACCAAAGCACAATAATGTTACCGCTAAATATAATTTTTTCATACTTTTTCGAATTGTTTAAACTAAAATATTTTTATTAATCTCTTCTTGAATTGCTTCTTGATGATGAATTTGAAGATGATGATTGTGTTGAACTGCTTCTGCTTTCAGAGTTTGAGCTCCTGCTAACCGAAGAATTTTCATTTCTGGAACTTCCAGTGTTAGTGGAATTGTAATTTGTATTTGATTCTCTTCTGACCGTGTTCGTGTTATTTTCTCTTCTAACATTATTGCCAGCGTTTTCTCTTCTAACAGTATTTACAGTATTTTGAGTGGTGCTTGAATTTTGATTCGTCGAGTTGTAAGGATTCACCCTGATTATTGAAGTTCGGTTTGTATTAACCAATGTTGCTCTGTTCAAATTGGCCGGCGAAAAATTATAGGACGAATTTCTTCTGGTTGATGAAGATCTTTGAATCGTATTGTTATTTGAACCTCTTTGAATGGTGTTATTTGATCTTGTAGACTGCCTGTCAATACTATTATTTCTGTTGGTATTATTGCTTCTGTTTATATTTCCATCAGAAGACCTTCTAGTATTGGTATTGATGTTCCTTCTGGAAGAATTGGTTTCACTGCCGCTTCTTTTTGTATTGGATAAACTTGCATTTTCATAACCTCTTCTGCTTGTATTGTAATTGGTTCTTTTTCCATAACTGTCATAGTTGCGGCCGTAATAGTATGGATAATTATAATAAGAGTTGTACGGATTGTAGTAATTGCCGTAATATCCGTAATACTCATAACGGTAAGGATTGTATCCATAAGAATAATACGGATTGTAGTAGTTGTAAATCAATGGGTTATAATAGTAATAAGAGTAGGGATAAGGGTTATATCCATAAGAATAGTAAAACGGATTATACCAATAATAATTTGGGCTCATATAGCCGTAACCGCTGTTAATGTTAATTACAACATCGCCATCGTAACCCCAAGGCTCATTGTAATTGGTGTATAATTGGCCATCTTGAACCGTATTGTCGTCATAATAATAATCGTCAATCTCCGTAAAAGTATCCTCTTGCTTTAAATTTTCTAAATCTTCCAGTTGTTTTGAAAAATAATTTTGATCAAAATTAGATTGATTTTCAACAATCACCACTTCATTTCTGGTTTGATTATCTGAAGCATATATGCCGTCATCGTCACCATTGTATGCACTTTGATAAGTGCCACAAGAATACAAACCAACAAACAGCACCAATAAAAGGCTAATTTGCAAGTTTTTTAGGTTATTTATTTCTGAAGTTTTCATAATCAATTGTGGTTTTTATTGTTGAACTATTTAAAAAAAACTAATTTTGTCCAAATTAATAATTTTCATTAAAACAGGCGCAATATTTATGCCAAACTTTTGTGTATGAGCAAGAATTTAACAAAGAGAGAAACCGACTATTCCAAGTGGTATAATGAACTTGTGGTTAAGGCCAATTTAGCAGAAAACTCAGGTGTTAGAGGCTGTATGGTTATCAAACCTTATGGCTATGCAATTTGGGAAAAAATGCAGGCGGAATTGGATAGAATGTTTAAGGAAACAGGTCACGAAAATGCCTATTTTCCGCTTTTTGTCCCTAAAAGTATGTTTGAAGCCGAAGAGAAGAATGCCGAAGGATTTGCCAAAGAATGCGCCGTTGTTACACATTATCGATTAAAAAACGATCCAGACAAGCCAGGAAAATTGATGGTTGACCCAAATGCAAAACTGGAGGAAGAATTGATTGTTCGACCAACAAGTGAAGCTATTATTTGGAGTACTTATAAAGGATGGATTCAATCATACCGCGATTTGCCGCTATTAATTAACCAATGGGCAAATGTTGTGCGCTGGGAAATGCGTACCCGTTTATTTTTGCGCACTGCTGAATTTTTATGGCAAGAAGGCCATACCGCACACGCATTGGAAACCGAAGCCATCAAGGAAGCGGAATTGATTTTAGATGTTTATGGCAATTTTGCCGAGAATTTTATGGCAATGCCTGTGATAAAAGGTTTAAAAACCGAAAGTGAACGATTTGCCGGCGCCTTGGAAACCTATTGCATTGAAGGGTTAATGCAAGACGGAAAAGCATTGCAAGCAGGTACTTCTCATTTTTTAGGCCAAAATTTCGCAAAAGCGTTTGACGTAAAATTTACTTCAAAGGAAGGAAAACAAGAATACGTTTGGGCGACATCCTGGGGTGTATCCACGCGATTGATTGGTGCTTTAATTATGACGCATTCTGATGACTTAGGATTGGTATTGCCTCCAAATCTTGCACCGATTCAAGTCGTAATTATCCCAATTCATAAAACCGATGAGCAATTGGAAACCATTTCTTTCAAGATTAATGAAATTGTTGCCGAATTGCGCAAAAAGGGAATTTCTGTAAAATATGACGACCGTACCGCCTATAAACCAGGCTGGAAATTTGCTGAATATGAGCTAAAAGGCGTGCCTTTAAGAATCGCTATGGGACCAAAAGATTTAGAAAATGGCACTTTAGAAATTGCACGCAGAGACACGCTTGAAAAACAAAATATTCCTCAAAATACTGTTGTTGAATATGTTGAAAAAACACTGAAAGAAATTCAGGAAAATTTATATCAAAAGGCGCTGAATTACAGAGAAACACATATTACTGAAGTTAACTCATTTGAGGAATTCCAAGAAGTGCTGGAAACGAAGGGTGGGTTTATTTCAGCGCATTGGGACGGCACTCACGAAACGGAAGAAAAAATTAAAGATTTAACAAAAGCAACCATTAGATGTATTCCTCTAAATAATAAAATTGAAGAAGGAAAGTGCGTATTTACTGGGGAAACATCGACTCAAAGAGTATTATTTGCAAAAGCTTACTAATTTTTTTAAAAAACATTTTGTGGTGTAGAAAATAGTTGTATTTTTGCATCCGCATTGACAAAATAGAATTGTCAGCAAATACATAATGGTCCGTTCGTCTAGGGGTTAGGACGCCAGGTTTTCATCCTGGTAACAGGGGTTCGATTCCCCTACGGACTACAAAAAAGTTAAAAAAAATAAAAATGGCAAATCACAAGTCAGCATTAAAGAGAATTAGAAGCAATCGCGCTAAGCAATTAAGAAATAAATATCAGCATAAAACAACACGTAATGCTGTTAGAAACTTACGTGCTGCGACCGAAAAGGAAGAAGCTGAAGCGTTATTTCCAAAAGTAGTATCAATGCTAGATAAATTGGCTAAAAAGAATGTTATCCACAAAAATAAAGCGGGTAACTTAAAATCTAAATTGGCTAAGCACGTAGCTGCATTATAAAATTTTTAAACTTCAATTTAAAAAAAGCATCCATATTTTGGATGCTTTTTTATTTGGGATAGTTTNNCTTTTTGCTGCTCTGCCCTGTCGATAATTCTAAGTAAAAAAGCCACAAACAAAATAATGACCAAGGCGCTGCCCACAAATCCCCATTCTTCACCAACGGTTGTAAATATATAATCTGTTTTTTGTTCGGGCACAAAATTCCCCTGTGTTCGTTCACCTTGTAAAAATCCTTTGCCAAAAAAACCTCCTGAAGCTATTGTGGTAACCGATTGGTCGGTATTGTAACCAACACCTTTCATATCNNAAAGCCCTTGGCCTGTAAAAAATAAAATAAAGAAGGATACAAATAAATAAAACCAGCGAACTTATGAGAGTCACTTCGTAGCCTAAAATAAGGGTAATCACAAAAAGAAATAAGGCGATAAAGCCGACTGTTATGTAATAAAATGGCAATCCTTCCCTATACAACACAAAAATAAACGCTGCATAAACCAATGCCGAACCGGGATCGGGTTGCAATATGATTAGAATTGCAGGGAAAAACAAAAGCAACAATGCTTGCACCTGCGTACCNNTTTATGTTTTTGCCTAAAACAAAAAGTCCGGCCAGTAACACCAAAAAAATAAAATAAATAATTGGCGCATATTTTTCATAAAACTTGGCTTCAAACATTAAAATCAGTAAGATTATTGGAATACAAAACCCTATCCAAATAAGTTGTTTTCCATACTCTGTCGAGAAATTCAATAAATCAAAATTATTTTCACTAATTGTTGCCGCATAGATATTAATCCACCCTAAAAAGATGAAAACGAAATAAAATAAGACCAGGATCCAATCAATTCCGTGAAATATATTGTCCTTTCTACTTCTCACTCCTTAATAGTTCTTGATACTGTTTATCATATTCTTCCTGAATACTTCCTTCAAACATCCGCTTTTCCACCAAAGGTCTTACTGTCTCTCCGGTTAAATATTTTTCAATCATTAAAGTTGCTATTGGCCCAGCCCATCTGGCACCCCAATAACCATTTTCAACAAAAACGGCGATGGCTATTTTCGGATTGTCTTTAGGCGCAAATGCAATAAATATAGAATGGTCTTGCCCATGAGGGTTTTCGGACGTTCCTGTTTTACCACAAATCTGAATGCCTTCAACCATAGATCCTCTTGCCGTTCCCCTCGGATTATCAAACACATCAAACAAACCTTCAATTACAGGTTTGAAATGCTTTTTATCGATGGTGGTGTAAATAGGCGTGGTAAATTTTTTATCCAGTGGTTTCCCTTTAATTTTTTTTGCTATATGCGGAATGTAATAAAATCCTTCATTCGCTATTGCCGCAGTCATATTCGCCAATTGGATTGGTGTTGTTAAAACTTCTCCTTGCCCAATTGCATTTGATATTGTTGCCGTAGATCTCCAGCGTCCGTTTGGATAAATTTTATTGTACAAATCGCCATTTGGTATATTTCCTTTTTGCCCAACAGACAAATCATTGTCCAAATAATTTCCCAATCCAAAACTTTCTGCGTGCTTGCCCCATACGTTTACCCCTTCTGTTGGCGTAGGAAATTTATCTATCACTTTTCTATAAGCTGTTGCAAAATAGCTATTGCAGGAACGATATATTGCTACATTTAAATTAACCGGACTGCCTCCTGTTTCGCAGTGGCATCTCATAAATGAACTTTTGCCGGATCCATACTTATAACCTCCGAAACATTGAATACTGGATGTTGTGTTAAGCACATTTTCCTGTAAAGCAACCAAAGCCGATATCACTTTAAATGGTGATCCAGGCGGATATTGTGCCTGCAATCCCCTATCCAACAAAGGAATATTAATACTGTCAAGATACAATTTAGTGAAATTTTTTGATCGATCTCTGCCCACCATCAAATTTGGATCGTATGTTGGCATAGAAACCATAGCCAAAATTTCACCTGTTGATGGTTCAATTGCCACAATGCCGCCTCGTTTATTTGTCATCAAAGCTTCGCCGTATTGCTGAAGTACGGCATCAATGGTTAAGGTAATGTCATTTCCGGAAATTGGAAGCGTATCATACAATCCATTTTTAAAGGAGCCAATTTCTTTATTAAACCGATCGCGCTGAATAAACTTAACTCCTTTTGTTCCTCTTAATACCTCTTCGTAAGATTTTTCAACGCCTGCCGTACCAATTAATTCACCCAAATGGTACTTTGAATTGTTGCTGATCATTGTTTCATTAACTTCACTGATATAGCCCAGCACATTTGCCGCAGAACTTTTTGGATACTCTCGCAAAGAACGTTTTTGAATATAAAATCCTTTAAATTTGTACAATATTTCTTGCAGNNCCATTTCTGTCGAAAATATACCCTCTTTCCGGATAGTCGTACATCACTTTTACGGCCGAATTATTAAGCGTTGACGTGTTAAATGAATTGTCTAAAACTTGTAAATAAAACAACCTGGCAATGTATACGACACCAATAAATATGATTAAAAATGACAATAAGCCTGTTCTTTTCATCAGATCTTTTTTATTGATTTTGAAAGGTACGAAGGAATGCTGATAATCATTCTTCTATAGGTTAAAATATTTTGTGAAAAGTACTGCATCTATTTCTTTTTGGCAAACAGTGTAATTCCCAAAAAACTTATCATTATGGTAAAAATACTTGTTAAAAATGTGTTTGAAATTATGTTTAAGAATTCACTAAAACTAAAATATTCTAAGCTAAAAACGATGAAATGATGAATAACCGTCAGTATGGAAATAAATAAAATAATTTTATTGGCCGAAAGTGTTTTTAAATTGAATTGTCCGTAATCAAGATCCGATTTTTTTAAAACTGCCATTAATATCGGAAGCCTAAAATAGGCAATAAAAGTAATCGCAAAAGCATTGACACCTCCAGAATCTGAGAAAAAATCTATTGAAATTCCCAACAAAAAACTTAGTATCAAAAATAAACTTCTTGTTTTTCGCACGGGATATAAAAATACCCAAACAATATAAACCATCGGATTTATATGTCCGAATATATTTACATAGTTCAATATGAGCACCTGTAAAAACAAAAGGCCTATAAAGCGAACGGCGTTATTTACTGCTAANNTCAGGGAAAATTGCCGATTTGCCTCCGGTAATAATGGTGTCTCCAGTTTTAACCACCGCTTGCCTTGGTATATCTATTATTTGGGTAATGTTATAATCTTTTCCATCCCAAACCAAAGTGCCAAAATGATTGCTGTTTTTTAAACGCACATTAATTTTTGAATTGGTATTTAATATGGAAAGCACACTTGCATAATTTGAAGAAACATTTTTTATGACGCCAATAATTCCTTTGCTGTTTATAACCCCTAAATCTGGGGTTAATCCGTGTTTGGTTCCTTTGTTGATTGTCAAAAAATTATTTCTTTTTGTGAAATTATTATTGATGATTTTTGCTGTTGAATAGTCATATTTTTGAAAATACTGTGAAGTGTCTATAACGGTGAAACTATCTAAAACAAACTTGTTGGCTCTTGCTTCCAACAGATTTTTTAAACGTGCATTTTCTTCGCTTAAAAGTTGATTGTCCTTTTTTAAATGAAAAAATGCACTTACGGAATTTACTTTATTATAAACGCCGCCCGTAATGGCGTTGGCAGAATTGACAAATTTACTTTGATGATAAGAATGGTCTTGAACAATCACAATAAAAGCCAATATTTCTAAAACTATAAACAGCAGAAAGTATCTGAATTTTTTAATAAAATAAATGATTTGCCGCATATAAACAATAGAAAATTAACCTATTTCATTAATACATTTTTATATTTTTCAAGATCTTTTAATGCAATTCCTGTACCTCTAACTACGGCTCTTAAAGGGTCTTCAGCAATGTACACAGGCAAATCCGTTTTTCTTGACAAACGCTTGTCCAATCCGCGCAGCATTGATCCGCCACCGGCCAAATAAATTCCGGTGTTGTAAATGTCGGCTGCCAATTCGGGTGGGGTTTTAGACAATGTTTCCATCACGGCATCTTCAATTCGCAATATGGATTTGTCCAATGCTTTTGAAATTTCTCTATAAGAAACCTGAACTTGTTTAGGTTTTCCGCTTAATAAATCGCGCCCCTGAACAAGCATATCTTCCGGCGGAACTTCTAAATCTTCCGTTGCGGCACCAACTTGAATTTTAATTTTTTCAGCAGTGCGTTCCCCAACATATAAATTATGTTGTGTTCTCATATAATAAGCAATATCATTGGTAAAAACGTCTCCCGCAACTTTAATGGATTTATCACANNGCCATAGGTTCGTGAATTAAAAATATTTCTTTGGCATTCATATGTTCTGCAGAATCAATTACGGCACGTTTTTCAACTTCGGTAATTCCTGATGGAATGCAAATTACCATACGCAATGAAGGTGCAAAAAAACGTTTTTTAATGCTAGGAATATTTTTTATGAACTCTTTTATCATTTGTTCCGAAGCTTCAAAATCGGCGATTACGCCATCTTTTAAAGGTCGGATGGTTTTGATATTTTCGTGGGTTTTACCTTGCATTAAACTGGCTTTTTTGCCGGTTGCAATAATTTTCCCACTGCTTCTGTCTCTTGCTACTATTGAAGGTTCATCAACAACCACTTTACCTTCGTGGATTATAAGTGTGTTGGCAGTGCCTAAATCAATTGCAATGTCCTCAGTCATAAAGTCGAAAAAACCCATATTATTTATTGTTTTTTTAATTTGAAATCCTACAAAGTTACTTAAATTAGTGTTTGAAATGACGTGTGCCCGTAAATATCATCGACATTTTATGTTCATTGCAATAATCAATCGATAATTGATCCTTAATTGAACCGCCAGGCTGAATTACAGAAGTAATTCCTGCTTTATCTGCGATCTCCACACAATCGGGAAACGGGAAAAAAGCATCACTCGCCATCACTGTGCCATTCAAATCAAAATTGAAATGTTTGGCTTTTACAATCGCTTGTTCTAAAGCATCTACACGGCTGGTTTGGCCTGTTCCGCTTGCAAAAAGTTGTTTGTTTTTAGCAAATACAATGGTATTTGACTTGGTGTGTTTACAAATTTTTGATGCAAAAAGTAAATCTTCCAGTTCTCTGTCTGTTGGTTTTTCTAACGTCACAAAGTCTACAACGTCCACATTATCCGTTTTGTTGTTTTTATCCTGAAAAAGAACGCCGTTTAATGCAGTTCTATATTGCGTGTTTGGCAATTCAATAACTTTTTGCACTAAAATAATTCTGTTTTTCTTGCCTTTTAGAAGTTCTAAAGCCTCATTGTTGTATCCTGGCGCAATCACAACTTCACAAAAAAGCTGATGAATTTCTTCAGCAGTTTCCAAATCAATCACTTTGTTTGAAATTAAAACACCGCCAAAAGCAGAAGTTGGATCGGCAGCCAACGCATCCAAATAAGCTTGTTTCAACGTGTCTCTTTGTGCTACACCGCAAGCATTGTTGTGTTTTAAGATGGCAAATGTTGGAGCGTCATTTTTAAACTCATCCATCAAATTAATGGCAGCATCAACATCTAACAAATTGTTGTAGGAAAGTTCTTTTCCGTGAAGGATGTCGAAAAGTTCGTTTAGATCTCCAAAGAAGTAACCTTTTTGATGCGGATTCTCGCCGTAACGCAAAACGGAAACTTGATCAAAACTTTGACGAAAAGCCAATCCGTCTTCATTTAAATAATTAAAAATAGCACTGTCGTAATGACTGGAAACCGCAAAAGCTTTTGCCGCAAAATTTTTGCGTTGCGCCAAAGTTGTTTCGCCATTGGATGCTGAAAGTATTCCTAAAAATTCATCATATTGATCAAGTGATGA
Source organism: Lutibacter sp. (assembly GCA_003516285.1). Taxonomy (GTDB): domain Bacteria; phylum Bacteroidota; class Bacteroidia; order Flavobacteriales; family Flavobacteriaceae; genus Lutibacter. Next base: position 17,749 of record DPCK01000063.1, read on the forward strand.
AACGCAAATTACATCACTAAAGTTTTTTGCTGCAGCTCTGATTAAAGAAATTCCGCCAATATCAATTTTTTCAATAATTTCTTCTTCTGAAGCTCCGCTTGCAACAGTTTTTTCAAACGGATACAAATCCACAATTACAATGTCAATTTCAGGAATTTCATATTCTGCCAACTGCGAAATATCATTTTCATTTTCTCTTCTCGATAAAATTCCGCCGAAAACTTTTGGATGCAATGTTTTAACCCTGCCGCCTAAAATGGACGGATAAGAAGTCAACTCTTCAACAGGTATTGCGTTAACGCCCATATCTTTAATAAAGTTTTCGGTGCCTCCCGTTGAATAAATTACAATATTAAGGTCGTTTAGTTTTTGAATGATTGGAGCCAAACCGTCTTTGTGAAAAACTGAAATCAGTGCCGATTTTGGCTTTTTTTTAGTACCCATAAGTTTTCTTTGTTATTGTTCGGCAAAGCTACTAATTATCAAGAGCCTATACAACACAAAATAGTCATAAATTTTTATTAACTCCTTTTAATTTTTTGCTCAAAATCTGAGACCATTTCGTTATAATTCAGAGAAGTATTTTTTGGATTATTTTTTACAAAAAGTTTATTGAGAAAAGAAATTTTGTCGACTAAACGCTTTTTTTTATTGTTGATTTTTGGGGTTTTATTTAACATTGAAAAATATATTTATTGGGGGTTATTTATTTTAATTCCGCCACTTTTTCGCACACAAATTCCAGAAAAAGTTCATCGGCTTCAGAAAAAGGATTTGTGATGTGAGAATCGATGTCGATTTGGCCAATATTTTCTCCATCCACAAAAATAGGAACCACAATTTCACTTTTCACCTTAAATCCGCACGAAATATAATTGTCTTGGGCAGTTACATCCGGAACCACGAAGTTTTTATTGCTGATGGCCACTTGTCCGCAAATGCCTTTGCCAAACGGAATGATGGTATGTTCGGTAGGTTCGCCGGCAAATTCCGCCAATTTTAATTCGGCTTTATTGCCGTTTTTAAAATAAAAACCCACCCAATGGTAATAGTCTATTTCTTGTTTTAAATAATCGCAAATCGCCTGCCGCTTATCTGAAACCGATTGGTTGCTTTCTGCAATGGCGGTTACCGATTCTTTTAATTGAGGAATATTCATATTAATTTGTAATTTTATGCAAAATTAAAATTCTTTTTTTTGTGAAAGGCAATAAAACGGTAGTATTATTTTTAATTAAATTTTTTGGCACGTATTTACTGTTGTTTTTGCTTTACTCCTTTTATTTAGAAAGAACGCAAAATGAAACATCGCCATTTATTTGTGCGCCAATCACCAAAACTGTAGCCGAACAAACAAAATATTTGCTAAACATTTTTAGCTATCCTACTGAAATAGCACAGGATACCGAAACGCTTTCCGTAAAATTATTTATAAACGGCAAATTCACCGCTTTTATCGTAGAAGGCTGCAATGCTATTAGCATCATTATTTTATTTATTGCTTTTATCGTTGCTTTTGCAGGCAAATTTAAAACGACTGTTTTATATATTTTGTTTGGAAGTTTGCTTATTTATTTCACGAACATTCTTCGGATTGCTGTAATTTCGGTGGCGTTGCATAAATATCCGCAATACCAGAATGTGTTGCATGAAATTATATTTCCGGCCATTATCTACGGAATTACCTTTTTGCTTTGGTTTGTTTGGATTCGGAATTTTTCAGGTATAAAAAAATGAGAAAATCGGTTAGAATATTGTTGATTGTTGTGCTTTTTCTGATGCTGATTTTAATCAGGGCGGTTTTACAACCTTATTTTTACGATCCGCTTTTGGATTATTTTAAACATGATTATTTAAACGCTTCCATTCCCGAACTTGATTTCAGCGCTTATTTTTTGAATATTTTTTACAGATACTTTTTAAATACCATAATTTCTTTGACCATTATTTATTTGGTTTTTAAGGATGTAAAAGCACTTTATTTTTCGGTCAAATTTTATCTGCTGGCTTTTGTGGTTTTAAGTTTGATGCTTTTTGTACTTCTTAAATTTAATGTGACACAAAATTATTTGCTGACTTTTTATGTTCGGCGGTTTTTAATTCAGCCAATGTTTGTGTTTATTTTATTGCCTGCTTTTTATTATCAGAAGTTGAAAATTCCGAAGACAGAAGACGGAAGTCGGAAGTTTGAATAAAAAATTCGTAAATCGTAAATCGTAAATCGTTTTGCGTTAGGGATTGCAGCGGAAATACTTTTTTTGCATCGCCTTTTCGGCGAGAAAAAAAAGATTGTAGCGAAAAGCCCGACCCTCCAGCCGGCGGGAAACGCCCAAAATATTGCTATAAATTGCGTTGTTTTTGAAACCAAAAAAATTGTTTGTGATTTATTTTGTAACATTTTGAAGAATCCAACGTATAATATTGTAGACCCTTTATATTAACTAAAAAAATTAGTGGCTACTACATGAGACAACTTAAAATAACGAAACAGGTTACCAACAGGGAAACCGCATCATTAGACAAGTACTTACAGGAAATTGGAAAAGTAGATTTAATTACTGCCGAGCAAGAGGTTGAATTGGCGCAGAAAATTAGAGCCGGTGACCAAATGGCTTTGGAAAAATTAACAAAAGCAAACTTGCGTTTTGTGGTTTCTGTGGCAAAACAATACCAAAATCAAGGATTGACATTGCCCGATTTGATTAATGAAGGAAACCTGGGATTGATTAAAGCTGCGAAACGTTTTGATGAAACTCGTGGATTTAAATTTATTTCTTACGCTGTTTGGTGGATTCGTCAATCGATTTTACAGGCTTTGGCGGAACAATCGCGTATTGTACGTTTGCCTTTGAACAAAATTGGCTCAATCAATAAAATTAACAAAATGTATGCATTTTTGGAGCAGGAAAACGAAAGACCGCCATCTGCCGAAGAAATTGCAAAAAAATTAGATATGACCGTTAATGACGTAAAAGAATCCATGAAAAATTCTGGCCGTCACGTATCAATGGATGCGCCTTTAATTGAAGGTGAAGATTCTAACTTATACGATGTTTTGAACACAGGCGAATCTCCAAATCCGGATAAAGCATTGCTTCACGAATCTTTAAAAGTTGAAATTGAACGCGCTTTGGAAACTTTAACACCAAGAGAAGCTGATGTTGTTCAATTGTATTTCGGTTTGGGTGACACACACCCGATGACACTTGAAGAAATTGGTGAAACTTTTGATTTAACCCGCGAACGTGTTCGTCAAATTAAAGAAAAAGCCATCAGAAGGTTAAAACATACATCAAGAAGTAAAATTTTAAAAACATATTTGGGATAAAATCCGCTATGTTATCAATTTATGGATTGACTTAAAAAGAAAAACGCTTCAAAAATTTGAAGCGTTTTTCTTTTTTTGCTTTATAAAACCTACTTTTGTACAAACAACAATTAGAAAAAATGAACAAATTTATTGCTCCTTCCCTTTTGGCCGCAGATTTTGGCAATTTACAACGCGATATTGAAATGATTAACAAAAGTGAAGCCGATTGGTTTCATATTGATGTGATGGACGGTGTTTTTGTTCCAAACATTTCATTTGGAATGCCCGTGATAAAAGCGATTTCAAAACACGCAAAAAAAACGATGGACGTTCATTTGATGATTGTTGATCCGGATCGGTTTCTTGAAGATTTTAAAAATGTTGGTGCCGATATTTTAACAGTGCATTATGAGGCTTGTCCTCATTTACATCGAACTGTACAAGCCATAAAAGCTTTAGGAATGAAAGCCGGCGTTTCTTTAAATCCGCATACGCCAATTGCGGTTTTGGAAGATATTATCACCGATTTGGATTTGGTGTTGCTGATGAGCGTTAATCCGGGTTTTGGCGGACAAAGTTTTATTGAAAACACTTACAAAAAAGTGGAACAGCTAAAATCATTGATAGAATTTTCCAGTTCAAACGCACTTATTGAAGTTGATGGCGGCGTAACGGATGAAAACATAGAAAAACTTTCAAAAGCCGGCGTTGACGCTTTTGTGGCCGGAAATTTTGTTTTTAAAAGCAAAAATCCGTCTAAAACAATCAGCAATCTTAAAAAATTGGCCTTAGAATAATTTCTAAAAGATTTACTTGAGAATTTCAATTGCTATTGTAAAAATCAAAAGCTTGGAAACTTTTGAATCTGATAAATTTTGCGTGTTGACAACCTGAAAAAAAACAATTTTCGGAAAATCAAAACACTGTTAAATGATAGTAACAGTAACAAAAAATAAAATAAAAACAAAGATTGGTTAATTTGTTCTAATTTTGTACGTTTTTTGTACGTTAAAATCTTATAAAAGTGATCGCTATACTAAAGCAAATTTTTAATTTTAAAACGTTTTTCCAAATTACCTTTTTATTAAGCCTCATAGGCCTATTCGTTTTAATAAGCGACTTTGGTTATGACCAAACCTATCCTGTTCAAGAGTTAATAAATGGTTATTATTTCCTTGTTTTAGCTTTGGGTATTATAGCAACGGCAATCAGGTACATCACGCTGAAAAAAAATATCCATGACAAAGTTTTTATTTTTGACGCCGGCAGTTTATTGATTATCATTTTAATCATTTTTATCCATTTTTTTTCGCAGGAAGCACATCGCCACTTATCTTTTTTATACAATGACAACTGGTTAAAATTCGCCATTCTGTTAACTTTCATAAGAGAATTCGCCGAACTGAAAATAAACTATAAAAGAACGCTTTTAAATCCCGCACAACTATTTATTGTCAGTTTTCTGGTTATTATATTTATAGGAACTTTTTTATTAATGTTGCCAAACGCAACTTATACAGAAATTTCATATTTGGACGCGCTTTTCACTTCAGCCAGTGCCGTTTGTGTTACCGGATTGATTGTTGTGGATACGGGAACTTTTTTTACGCAGTTTGGCCAGATAATTATTTTGCTGCTGATTCAATTGGGCGGAATAGGTATTTTAACATTTGCCAGCTATTTTAGCTATTTCTTTAAGGGAGGCTCCAATTATGAAAATCAGCTGGTTTTAAGTGATTTAACAAACTCACAAAAGTTAGGCGATGTTTTTTCCACCTTAAAAAGAATTCTTCTCATTACATTTTCCATTGAAATTATTGGCGGATTGCTCATTTATACCAGCCTGGATAACACGTTGCTTCCCACTATTTTTGAACGCACTTTCTTTTCAGTATTTCATGCGGTATCGGCCTTTTGCAATGCCGGTTTTTCAACATTGTCCAACAGCCTTTATGAAAGCGGATTTAGATTTAATTATGCGTTGCAGTCCTATATCATTGTCTTATTTGTAATTGGTGGACTCGGATTTCCTATCGTAGTGAACATCATAAAATATTTAAAATACTGGATTATAAATAAATTTTCGCATATTTATAAGAATAAAAGACAGCATAAACCATGGGTATTTGGTATTAACAGCAGAATCACTTTAATTACCACATTCTCATTAACAATTGTGGGTACCATTTTGTTTTACATAAGTGAATACAATAATTTATTGGCACCTCATACAGGTATTGGGAAAGTAGTTACGGCATTATTTGGGGCAACAACGCCAAGAACCGCGGGGTTTAATACAGTAGATATGAGCGCTTTAAATTTTTCCACATTGATGCTTATTTTTCTTTTAATGTGGATTGGGGCTTCGCCTGCATCAACAGGAGGGGGTATTAAAACAAGTACTTTTGCCATTGCTACGCTTAATTTTTTGAGTCTGGCCAAAGGAAAAACAAGAATTGAAGTGTACAGAAGAGAAATTTCAGACATCTCGGTTAGGCGCGCATTCGCAGTTATCTCATTGTCGTTATTTGTTATTGGATCAGGCATTATTGCAATTTCAGTTTTCGACAGCGATAAAGACCTAAAAAGTATTGCTTTTGAATGCTTTTCAGCCTATAGCACTGTGGGATTGAGCATTGGTATCACCGCAAATTTAAGCTCTGCAAGCAAGTTTGTCATTATACTGATTATGTTTATTGGAAGGGTAAGTATGCTCTCTATTTTAATAGCTGTTATCAAAAAAGTGAAACATAAAAATTATCGTTATCCAACAGAAGAAATCACCATCAATTAACTAAAAGGCTTAACTTGAAACGAGCCTGACAAATTTTGATGTAATAAAGAATAATAAATGGTGAACCTGACTGCGGAAGGCAGGCAGCAGATGTTCCCTTTAAAAAATAAAATTAAAGCAGATGAAATATATAATTATTGGACTTGGAAATTTTGGCGCTTCCCTTGCAGAAAAGTTAACCTTGCAAGGAAACGAAGTTATCGGCATTGATACACGAATGAATAAAGTTGATGCACTAAAGGAAAAGATTTCTCACACCATTTGTATGGATGCCACTGATGAGTTTACGGTTTCAGGGTTGCCACTAAAAGATACCGATGTTGTGGTAGTTGCCATTGGTGAAGACCAAGGCGCAAATATTATGGTGACCGCTTTGCTAAAAAATATGGAAGTAAAAAGATTGATAAGCAGAGCAATTAACCCATTACACGAAAAAGTATTATTGGCTATTGGTGTAGATGAAATTGTGCATCCTGAAGAAGAAACCGCAGAACGATGGGCAAAAAAATTATGCTTAACCGGAGTTGTAAATTCTTTTGAATTAAGTGATGATTATAGCATTGTGGAAATTAACCTTCCGCCAGAATATGAAGGAAAAACGATCACTGAGGTTGGCATCAGAAAAAAATACAATCTTTTGGTGTTAACCACTATCAAAAGTTCTCAGATTAAAAGCAGTATTGGTGGCAGTTTGAAGGAAAGCAAAGTTCAGGGAGTTGCAGGTGCCGATCTTTTGCTGGAAAAAGATGATGTTTTAGTGGTGTATGGTGCAAATAAAGACATTCAATCATTGTTGAAGAAGAAATTTAATTAAAAAAATGCTTTATTTTCTGCAGGATTATCTTCGATGTTCCTAACAAAGCTCCGCTTTGAAAATCAACAAAAGAAAACGTCACAAGCTAAAAAAACAAAAGCAAGCTTTATTTTTTAGCTTGCTTTGTTTTCAACTTTTTGTTGATTTATTCGTGACCCCGGTAGGATTCAAACCTACAACCGCTGGAGCCGAAATCCAGTGCGCTATTCAGTTGCGCCACGAGGCCTTTAATTTATCCTAATAATTGTTTTACTGCTGTTGAAATTGATTTTCCGTCAGTTTTACCTGCCAATTGTTTTGAAGCTTCTGCCATCACATTTCCCATATCTTTCATAGAAGTGGCGCCCACTGTTTTTATAATTTCAGCTACAGCATTTTTTACATCTTCGTCACTCATTTGTACAGGCAAAAATTGGGAAATTACTTCAACTTGCGCCAATTCAGGTTCGGCCAAATCTTCTCTGCCTTGTTCTTTATAAATTGCTGCGCTGTCTTTCCTTTGTTTTACCAGTTTTTGAAGCAATTTTATTTCATCATCAACTGTCAATGCTGACGAAGCAGCACTTTTTGTTTGTATCAATAACAATTCAGATTTAATGGCTCTTAACGATTCTAAAGCAACTTTGTCTTTAGTTTTCATCGCCTCTTTCATTTTATTCATTATCTTTTCCTGTAAACTCATAATCGTAGAATTTTATTGGGCAAAGATAAAAAAAAAGAACTCGAAAATCTTCATTATTACAAGAAGATTTTCGAGTTAAAAACCTAGTAAATTATCTAAGTTTTTTGTCTTTGGGCTACATTTTAATCTACATTATCGTGCAAGAAAGAGTTGTTTGAACGAAATTGAATTGCATCTGTGTCATCAATTTGTAAAGTTGTCCTGGACTGATAAAAGTCGGAAGAATGATTGGGTTGGTCCAATTCAATTCCCATTCTTTTATACGCCGGTTCTTTATCCATTTCATCAATATTTTTGCTTAATTTATTGCTGAACTTATAATTAAAATTTTTCATTTTCTCTCTTCTGTCTGCAGCTCTTTGCTGCAATTCGGCGATGGTCAAATCCAACGGGGAAACCTCTTTATAATCAACCACTTCATAGTCTTTTACATCTATTTCAGCTTTTGAACTCAAAGTAAAATTCATTTCATCTTCAATCAATGATTTCACCTCTTTTACCATCGGTTTGGCGGCTTTGGTTAGATTGTCTTCCAGCTCCGCATAATCTTCCAACGTGAAATACACATCCTCTTCCACCTTTTTTATAACGCTTATTTGTTGATGGTCTTTCACTTCAATGGAATTGATGTTGGTTTTTTGTTCTTCAACTTTCGGTTTGTTTTTGAATTCTGAAAGCGGCAAATCGAAGGTAAATGAAATTTGCTTTTCTTCTTCAACCTGAAGAATAGGTTCCTCTATTGGCTGAGTGAATGAGGTAATTATGAAATCATTTTCAGGTTGATAAGCAATTTCTTCATAAACCACTTCAATATTTTTGATAAATTCGGAGGTTGAAATAATCTTAAAGTCTTCCCTATCTTCTTCCAATTCTTCGCCTAAATCATAAATTATTTTATCCTCAACTTGAGGAATATCATAATTTTTATGATTGGTTTGTTTGATTGGATAATCCATTAATTTATTTTCAGAAAAATCAAACGTAGCCTCTTGTTCATCGTTTAGCGTATGAATTATTTTTTTTGCTTCAGTATTTGAAATTTCGTGTTGCTGGTCTTTATTAAAACCTGTGGCTACAATAGTTACTGAAATGGCATCTCCCAACTTTTCATCTTCGCCAACACCCATAATAATATTCACGTTAGACTTGGCTTCAGCCTGGATATAGTCGTTGATTTCACCTATTTCATCAATCGTAATTTCTTCCGTTCCTGAAACAATTAACAACAGCACATTTTTGGCGCCAGTAATTTTATTGTCGTTTAACAATGGAGAATCCAAAGCTTTTGAAATCGCAATTTCTGACCTATTTTCACCGGAAGCGCTTGCAGATCCCATAATGGCAGTACCACTGTTTGAAAGTACCGTTTTAGCGTCTCTTCAAGTCGATATTTTGTGTATAATGATGCGTAATTACTTCAGCAATTCCACGAGCCGCTGTGGACAATACCTCATCAGCCTTGGAAAATCCGGCTTTAAAACCAAGATTTCCGTACACTTCCCTAAGTTTGTTATTATTTATTACCACTAAGGAATCTACATATTCACGCAATTTGTCAATTCCTTTATAAGCTTGGTCATTACGCATTTTTCCTTCAAAACTTAAACGGAATGGTCACAATACCAATGGTTAACAAATCCAATTCCCTGGCTACCCTGGCAATTACCGGTGCGGCACCAGTTCCTGTTCCTCCACCCATTCCCACGGTGATAAACACCATTTTTGAATTGGACGATAACATTGTTTTAATTTCCTGAATGCTTTCCATTGCTGCCTGTTCGCCAACTTCCGGGTTTGCGCCTGCGCCCAAACCTTCAGTCAACGAAACGCCCAATTGAATTTTTGTGGGTATCGGACTGTTTTGCAATGCTTGTGCGTCAGTATTACAAATTACGAAATCAACACCGTCAATTCCTTGTAAATACATATGGTTTACGGCGTTGCTGCCTCCGCCGCCAACTCCAATAACTTTTATAACGTTGGACTGATTTTTTGGTAAATCAAATGAAATGTTGCTAAAGTCTGAACTGCTCATAATATATATTTATTGGATTATTCTACTATTATATTTTTTTTGATTACTCTGCATTATCTAAAAAGTCCCTAAATTTATCTCCCCATTTTTCAAAAATGGATTTTTTGGGTTCTTTGAATTCTTCTGGGGTAATTGTCTCTTTTTTTACTTCATCTTTGGTTTCTTCGGTTTTCGGTTTTTCCTGAAAATGATGTTGGGCCATTTTTGACTTTTTTCGCTTTTTCAATTTTATTCAAACCGTTCATTAAGAGTCCGACTGCTGTTGCATATTGTGGGCTCGACAAACTTTCGTCTGAATCTCCAGCTAAATTTTCATTTGGATAGCCAATTCTGGTATCCATTCCCGTAACATATTCAACCAGTTGTTTGATGTGTTTTAATTCTGCGCCGCCTCCCGTTAAAACAATTCCTGCAATTAATTTTTTCTTTGACTCTTCGTGTCCGTAATTTTTAATTTCCAGGAATACTTGTTCAATAATTTCAATTACCCTTGCGTTGATAATTTTAGACAGATTTTTAAGGGTAATTTCTTTAGGGTCTCTGCCGCGCAAACCTGGAATTGAAACAATTTCATTGTCCTTATTGTCGCCTGGCCACGCCGATCCAAATTTTACTTTTAACAATTCGGCTTGCTTTTCAATAATGGAACAGCCTTCTTTTATATCTTCTGTAATTACGTTTCCACCAAAAGGAATTACGGCAGTATGGCGAATGATTCCATTTTTAAAAATCGCCAAATCCGTTGTTCCTCCTCCTATGTCAATTAGTGCCACACCGGCTTCCTTTTCCTCTGCGCTTAAAACGGCTTCTGCCGATGCCAAAGGTTCTAAGGTAATTCCTGCCAAATTCAATCCTGCACTTTTAATGCATCGGCCAACATTTCTGATGGAAGAGATTTGTCCGACAACCACGTGAAAATTGGCTTCTAAGCCTGCCTCCATACATTCCAACCGGCTGCGTAATTTCTCCTTGTCCATCTACTTTAAATTCCTGCGGAAGCACGTGAATAATTTCTTCACCCGGTAGCATAACCAATTTATAAACCTGTTTTTCCAATTTTTCCAAATCCTCCTCACTAATGACTTCTTCTGAATTTGGCCTAGTGATATAATCGCTATGTTGCAAGCTTCTGATATGTTGCCCGGCAATCCCCACAACGGCATCGTTAATTTGAATTCCGGAAACAGCAATTGCTTCATCTACAGCCTTTTGAATTGACTGTATCGTTTGTGTAATATTATTGACGACACCACGGTGTACGCCCAAACTTTTGGCCTTGCCAATCCCTAACAACTCAATTTTCCCATACTCATTTCTGCGACCAATCATAGCAACAATTTTGGTTGTTCCTATATCCAATCCTACCGAAATATCATCGTTTTCCATAATCTACTTTATTTGTGGCTACAACTTGCTTGTTGTATTTTAAATTAATCGAATCGTACTTATAAATTGTACTATCGGCCATTGTTTTTATATAAAATGCGCTCAGATTTTTAAATTTCTGGTCCAAATTTTCAATTTTCCCTAAAATTATTTTCTGGTCACCAACCCTTGTGTCCAAAACATACTCGTTTTTCGTCGTTTTTTCAATGGCAATTATCTGCTCTTCTAAAAATTCATCATTTAAAATTGCGGTAACCAATTCCTTAATTTCATTATTATTTCCCTCCTTTACAGCACCTGAAATCAGCAAAACCCGGGCTGAAAAATTGTCGGACAAAGGCATAGTTTTTGCCTGTCTGTCAATATAATAACTTTCATTATTGTCCACCACTCTCGCTATAGGGGTTCGCTGTTTAATTTTAGCTTTAAGAAAACCGTCAACTGTTAAATAAACCGATGCACTTTCAACCATAGGGTGTGATCGCACATTTGCTTCCAAATTATGTAAATCTATAACAGATTTTGTTAGATTCCTTACCGTTCCGCCATTTTGTATTAACAATTTATTAACCATTTGGTAATCCATAAAAAGGTTGTCACCTTGCTCAAATTCGATGGAAATATCCGCTATTTTTTGAGTGCTGTTTCTAAGATTTGAAAAACCGTACAGGAACACCACCAGCGACAACAATAAAATTCCAATGATGTAATTCCAATTAATTCTCATAGTCCAACGCATTTTTAATTACTTCCACCAATTCGCCAATATCACCGGCGCCTATCATTACAATTACTTGTGAATCAAGCTTTAAAACATTTTCAGCCAAATTCTTTTTTGAAGAAATTTGCTTATCTTCCAAATCGATTTTATCCAACAGCCAAGCCGATGTCACCCCATCTATCGGCAATTCCCTTGCCGGATAAATTTCCAACAAAATCAATTGATCAAAGCGCGATAAACTAGCTGCAAAATCATTTATAAAATCTCTCGTTCTGCTGTACAAATGCGGTTGAAAAATTCCCGCTATTTTTTTTGATGGATACATTTCCCGAACCGAATCCACTACCGCATTAATTTCGGTAGGATGGTGCGCATAATCATCAATCAGCACCAAATTTTCCGTTTTTATTTTATAGGAAAAACGTCTTTCAATTCCCTTAAAAGTTAGTAAAGCTTCGGCAATGACCTGGAGTGAAACCCCAAAAATATGAGCCATTGCCAAAGCTGCCACCGCATTTAGCACATTGTGTTTACCCGGCAGGTTAATCTTTATGTTTTCTATAGTTTCCCTAGGCGTTTTTACATCAAAAATGTAAGCGCCTTCTTTAATTTTTAAATTTTTAGCATCGTAATCGGCTTTTTCTTCAATGCCATATGTTATACCTTTTAACGGCAATCCTTTTCTTATGATTAATGTGTCTGAAACTTTATCGGCAAAATCCATAAATGATTTTTCCAGTTCAGCCTTTTCTCCATAAATATCCAAATGATCGGCATCCACAGAAGTGATGCAGGCGATATTTGGCGATAATTTTAAAAATGATCGGTCAAATTCATCGGCTTCCACCACAGAAATTTCATCGCCGCCCAAAATTAAATTCGACTTGTAATTTTCTGAAATTCCGCCTAAAAAAGACGTGGCATTTACCCCGGCTTCTTTTAAAATATGTCCTAAAATAGTAGACGTTGTTGTTTTTCCGTGTGTGCCGGCAACCGCCAGACAAAAAGTGCTTTTCGTAATTAGGCCCAATACTTCTGAGCGCTTTAAAACCGTAAAATGATTTTCCCACAAATAGTTTAATTCCAAATTATTCTTCGGAATTGCGGGCGTATAAACCACAATGGTATCTTGGCTATTTTTAAATGCCGAAGGAATCAAATCAACAGAATCATCATAATGAACGGCAATTCCCATTTGTTGAAGCGACTGGGTAATTTTTGTTGAAACGCGATCGTAGCCCGCAACATTTTTGCCGTTGCTTTTGAAATAATTTGCAAGAGCACTCATACCGATTCCTCCGATACCAACAAAATAAACATTATGTATGTGCTCTAAATTCAATTTTATGATCTGTTTATTAATTTTACAATTTCTTCAACGATGTCTTTTGTGGCATTTGGCAATGCCAATTTTTTGATGTTTCTACTTAAAGTTTGCTGCAATTCATCGCGCTCCAACAACGCTATTACATTGGATTGAAACATATCCAATTCCGATTCTTTCAACATTAAAGCCGCATTGCTATTCACCACCGCCAAGGCATTTTTAGTCTGATGGTCTTCAGCCACATTTGGCGAAGGGATAAAAATGACCGGTTTCCCCACAATACACAATTCCGAAATAGAACCTGCGCCGGCACGACTTATAATAAAATCGGCAGCGGCATAGGTTAAATCCATTTTGTTCAAAAAAGCGTGAGTTTGAACGCCTTCCAAATTGTCGTATTTTTTAAATTCTTCATAATACAATTTTCCGGTTTGCCATATCACCTGCAAATTTTTGGAAACCAGCCAATCAATGTGTTTTTCAATCAAATTATTAATGGCTCTGGCGCCTAAACTTCCGCCAATAATTAAAAGTGTTTTTTTATCGCTGTTAAGATTGAAAAACTTTTTGGCTTCGTCACCTTTACCTGCTATTTCAAGCAAATCCTGTCGTACCGGATTTCCCGTTTTTACAATTTTTGTCGAAGGAAAGAAACGCTCCAACCCATCATAAGCCACACAAATTTTATCGACTCTTTTGGCCATTAATTTATTGGTGATTCCCGGATAAGAATTTTGTTCCTGAATCAATGTTTTTATTTTTCGGTTACTTGCAACGAATAGTGTTGGTCCGCTGGCAAAACCGCCTGTCCCTATCACAATATCCGGTTTAAATTCTTTGATAATTCTGTATGCTTTTGACAAGCTGCTCACCAATTTAAAAGGAAATGAGAAATTTTTTAATATAAATTGTCGTTGAATTCCTGAAATCCACAATCCTATAATAGCATATCCCGCTTCCGGAATTTTTTCCATTTCCATTTTGTCTTTTGCGCCAACAAACAAAAAATTGGCATTTGGATATATGGATTTTAATTCATTCGCAATAGCGATTGCCGGGTAAATATGCCCGCCAGTGCCGCCTCCACTTAATATGATGTTAACCGATTGCTTCATGTAATACTGTTAAAGGGTTATCTTCACTGGCGATATCTGGGTTTATTTCTTTTTCAGCGGTAACGCTTAAAATAATGCCTATCGCAAAACAAGTCATCCATATAGAAGTTCCTCCACTGCTTATTAAAGGCAATGTTTGTCCGGTCACCGGCATCAAATTAACGGCAACGGCCATATTTATAAGTGCTTGAAAAATGATGGGCAGACCAACGCCAATAATGATGAGCGTGGCAAAAATACTTCGTGCTTTTTTTGCCGCAATCACAATACGAAACAGCAAAATAAAATACATCAGAATTACCAATAAAGCGCCAATCAATCCATATTCTTCCACAATAATGGCGAAAATAAAATCGGAGGAAGATTGTGGCAAAAAGTTCTTTTGGATACTTTTTCCCGGACCTCGGCCCTGCAAACCGCCAGTTGCAATCGCAATTTTTGCTTTTTCAACCTGATAGCCTTCTTCAGCACTCGGATTGGAAAAATTTTCAACCCTGCTAATCCAAGTATCAACCCGGTTAGGGAAAACTCCGGGAAGCGCTTTGGCTGTCAATACAAATAATCCCAAAAACACAATGCCAAAACCCACAACACCCAATAAATATTTAATAGGGTAACCTCCAATAAAACACACCATCAATATCATTAAAAAAGCGATTGCCGTGGTTGAAAAGTTTGCCGGTAAAATTAATGCCAAGGTAATGGCTATTGGCAGCCATAACTGCCAAACACTTTCCTTAAAATTAATTTCACTGTCCTTTTTTCGCGCCAAATATCTTGAAACATAAATCATTAACACCAAAACAGCCAATGTAGATGTTTGAAAACCAACACCTATAAACGGAATTTCAATCCACCTGCTGGCATTTGAACCGCCAATGGTAGTTCCCTGTGAAAGGGTATAAATTAATAATAAAATGACCAAAGGCAACATTAATACCGAGCCGCCGCTAAAATATCTAAACGGAATTTTATGGACACCGTAAATAATTAAGAATCCAAGAAACAACAAAATTACGTGCTTAAATAAATAATAGAAAGGTGTGCCAACATTGGTTCCATAAACCAAATTGGTGCTTGTGCTGTAAACGGGCAAAAATGACAAAATTGCCATAATGGTCACAATTGCCCATATCGCTTTATCTCCTTCTATATTTTTAAGAATGTTTTTCACTGTTTATATTTTATTTTTTATTGGTACAGATGCTGTTCGCCAATAATCATTTCTGTGTGTATCATAATTTGTAATGCTCGTTATCATTTACAATCCTCGAACGGCTTCTTTAAATTTATTTCCCCTGTCTTCATAATTTTCAAACAAATCAAAACTGGCACAAGCCGGAGACAACAAAACCGTATCTCCTTTTTCGGCAATTTTGTAAGCCACTTTCACTGCTTCTTCAGCGCCTGCAGTTTCAACAATTAAATCGACCACATTGCCAAAAGTTTG
>DPCK01000125.1 GCA_003516285.1 Lutibacter sp.
AACGGCCAAGGTGAAATTTGTGTTTTGAGATTCAGTAACCGCTAAAAAAATATCGGCCTTGTCAATATTAATATCTCTTAAAAGCTTTATGGAAGTGGCATCACCTTTTTTGGTGATTACATCNNAAAGAATATTTTCACAAATATATAATCTTATATTTGATAAAAAAATTGTTATGAATTACGAAAACAAATCGGTTTCCATTAAATCGTGGGCTGAAGATGACAGGCCTAGAGAAAAATTGGTGTTAAAAGGAAAATCAGCATTGTCTGATGCTGAATTAATTGCAATTTTAATTGGTTCGGGGAGCCGAAATGAAAGCGCGGTTGACTTATCTAAAAGAATTTTGGCTTCTATTGATAATAATTTAAATAAACTTGGAAAATTATCGGTGGCCGATTTACAAAAATTTAGGGGAATAGGGGATGCCAAAGCAATTTCTATCATAACCGCCTTAGAACTTGGGCGCAGAAGAAGGATTGAAGAAGCCTTGGTGTTGCCTCAAATTACCGGCAGCAAAGCCATTTTTGAGATGATGCAACCGCTGATTGGAGAGCTGCACCACGAAGAATTTTGGATTGTTTATTTAAACAATTCCAATAAAGTTTTGCACAAAGAACAATTAAGCAAAGGAGGATTAACAGGCACTTTGGTTGATGTTAGACTGGTATTTAAAAAAGGAATTGAACTCTTTTCAACCGCCATTATTTTATGCCACAACCATCCATCGGGAAAATTACAACCCAGTCAGGCCGATAAATCCATCACCAGTAAATTAAAACTCGCCGGAGAAACATTGGACATAAAAGTGCTGGATCATATAATTATTACCGAAAATGCGTATTTTAGCTTTGCCGATGAAAATTTGTTGTAAGATGGAAGACGGAAGACCGATCCCGATAACTATCAAACCGAAATTGTAAGTATTTAATATTTCAAAATTTACAGCCGAGTCAGAGAAACTAATACAAATAACATATACACGATTAAACAAATACACGCTTAAACAAATAAACAAATACACTATAAATGCTGCTTATTTATACGCATAAAATAACGCCAAGGATCAATTATATCTTCAAACATTTTTTTGGCAGAATACTTAAAATCCCCGTGACATTTACCACCAAAGTCAATGAGTTTGTGGCGCATAATGGACCAAAAATAACCTATTCAAAATCACCATTGGGCGCTGAATTTTTTATTCGTAGCCACGATTTATTATTTGAACAGGGCATTAATGATATAGATATCAAAATTTATCATTGGGATGACGTTCCTTGTTTTTTTCCTACCAAAGATTCTTCAATGATTCCATTTGATATTTTTGCCGCGAGTTTTTATCTCATCAGCAGGTATGAAGAGTATTTGCCACACGTACAAGATATACACGAACGCTTTGCAGCCGGAGAAAGTTTGGCATTTAAAAATGGATTTCTGGAAAAACCGGTTATTGATATTTGGGCTTTAAAGTTTTTGGAACTGCTAAAAATCAAATTTCCAAATTATAACTATGTCAAAAGAGATTTTAAATTAATTTCAACCATCAACGTTGATATGGCNNAAGAAAATAAAGTAGAAACGATCTTTTTCTTTTTAATTGGAGATTACACCACCTTCGACAAAAATATTTCCTCCTCAAATATCAATTTTAAATCCTTGATAAAATCTGTGGCAGATTATGCGCAAGTTGGTTTGCAGCCTTCGTATTTTACTTTTAAAAATGCAGAAAAGCTAAAAAAAGAAAAATTGAAGTTAGAATATATCGTAAACAGGCCGGTAATTTGTTCGCGTCAGCATTATTTGCGTTTAAGTTTGCCAGATACCTATCAAAATTTGCTGGATATTGATTTGAAGGAAGATTATACAATGGGTTACGAAAAATCAGCGGGCTTTAGGGCAAGCACCTGTACGCCATTCTATTTTTATGATCTTGATTTTGAAATTCTGACACCATTAAAAATATTTCCTTTCGCTTTTACGGATGTTACTTTAAAGCAATATATGCAACTTTCGAATGCAGATTGTCTGGCCAAAATTTTAGCCTTAAAAAATGAAGTGCAAAAAGTAAACGGAACCTTTATTTCTGTTTTTCATAATGACACTTTATGTGAAGATGATTATTGGAATGGCTGGACAAATATTTATAAAGCAACTGTTATTTAAGGTGCAACCAGTATATTATTCTTATTTTTGAGGTCAAATTCTTCCAAGTTATAAGTTTTATGTTTGGTATTTTTAATTTTATTTGCAATTTAAGTACATAGTACAAAATAATATAAATGAAACGAGCCGTAACAAATTTTGATACAAAGCAGAATGATTAATGGCGACCAGCCGGCAGGCGGGCAAGCTGCATCTGTACCAATAAAAAATAAAATGTTAACAGATGAAAAACATTAAGCACATATTTTTTGATTTGGACCATACGCTTTGGGATTTTGAAACCAATTCTGATATTGCATTTGAAACTGTCTTTAAAAAACATCAGGTAAAAGCCGACCTTCAAAAGTTTTTGAATTATTACAGGGGAATTAATGAACATTATTGGAAATTATACCGTGAGGAAAAAGTAACCAAAGAAGAACTCAGATTGGGCAGGCTAAAAGATACTTTTGTGAAAATAAAAGAAAATTTTGACGTTCAGCTTTTAGAGAAATTGTCTGTTGATTATATTCAGGTTTTGCCTCATCACAACCAACTTTTTGAAGGCGCCCACGAAATTTTGGAGCATTTGTATGTGAATTACAAACTTCATATCATCACAAACGGTTTTAATGAAGTTCAGTATAAAAAGTTAGAAAATTCGGGTTTAACCAAGTATTTTGATAAAATAATTACTTCTGAAGATGCCGGCGTAAAAAAACCAAATCGCATTATTTTTGACTATGCTTTGGAAATCACAAAAGCGGTTTCCGAAGAATCAATAATGATTGGCGATAACTGGGAAGCCGATATTATGGGNNGAAAATATTAAATCGGTCACCAATTTAATGGAAATAAAACGCTATTTGTAAGCACCAAGAAGCAATCTAAAGTATATGAAAATCAAAAAAATTACAGCTGCGGCATTGGTCATTTTATTTTTTCAGGGTTGCACAAAAGACGTCGATTTTAACCAGCTTGACGACGCCAATATTCATACCACATATATTTCTACGCTAATTTATTTAAACTTAACCGCACCCGATTTTCTGAATGATTTAAACCAAGAAATTAGCGTTACCAGCGATTTTATTGATCCTCCAATTACCGATGAGACCAAGCCTTATCTGGAAAAAGTGGAATTTACGGTCATCACCAAAAATACTTTCAACAGGAATTTTAAGCTCAGCATCACTTTTTATGATGCGTTTGGTTCACCAATTTATATTTTGCAACCTATTATAAACGTGCCTGAAAATTCATCAGAAATGACTACAATCATTGAAATTCCAAAAGCCGATATCCATTTTATTTACAACACCAAATATTTTGGGTTTACCATTTTGCTTTCGCCAAGCACTGACGGAAGCGTAATTTCAATAAATGACACTTCAACGTTTGATTTAAAATCGTCGGCCAAATTATTTTTTAACTATCGCAAAATATGAGAAAATTTAGTTTGTTAATTTTTCTTGTGTATGCATTTGGTTTAGCTCAAAATAAACAGGTTTTATATGATTTTGCCGGTTTGCCCCAAACATTGCTTCTAAATCCGGGCGCTGAGGTTGAAAATAAATTTCATATTGGGTTGCCTTTGTTCTCACAAGTGAGTGCGCAAGGCGGTTTTACCGGATTTTCAACTTATGATATTTTTGCCGATAATGGCATTGATATCAATGATAAAATAAGAGCAGCGGTGAATAAATACGGAACTGCAGAGTTCGTCGCATTCAATCAGCAATTGGAAGTGTTGAGCGGCGGTTTTAGATTGCCAAACAATGATTATTTAAGTTTTGGCTTTTATGAGGAGGTTGATATTTTGGCAAAAATTCCCCGCGATATGGTCGATTTGTATTATGAAGGAAATACGGATATCAACAGGCGATATTCCATCAAAAAATTGGCTGCAAGAGCAGAAATGGTTGGCGTACTTCACGTTGGTTTATCAAAAAAAATTAATGAAAAGTGGAATCTGGGCGCACGCGCAAAAATATACTCGGGCGTCTTTAACATAAATTCAAAATCAAATTCCGGTTCATTTTATACCGAAGATGGAACTCACAATATTTATAGGCAACATTTAGACAATGTTAATTTTTTAATGCAAACTTCGGGCATATTTTTTCACAATGGTGAAGAGATTGATGACTCTTATGTGAAAAGTAAATTGCTCTTTGGAGGAAATCTTGGTTTTGGAGTTGATTTGGGATTTACGCATCGTTATTCAAAACAATGGACAATTACAGGAAGCATTTTGGATTTGGGTTTCATAAATAATTCAAAAAATGTGGAATCTTTCATTGCTAAAGGAGATTATGAGGTGGAAGGCGTTCAATTAAATTTTGATCCCGATAATCCAGAAAATTATTGGGGCGATTTAAAAGATGATTTCGACAACAGTACCGTGTTGGATACTTTATATAAAAGTTACATTTCTTTTCGCCCCGTTAAATTAAATGGTTCGGCCAGTTATTCATTCGGACGAAAATATGATGATTGCCGATTTTTGATTGACCGAGGATTGTATGTAAATAAAATGGGATTTCAGATGTTTTCAACCGTTGGCGCGGTGCATTCTTATGTAGCAGGAACCTTGTTTTATGAGCGATGGATCAATAAATATTTGCAAGCGAAACTCACTTATACGGCCGATCCTTATTCGTTTTCAAATGTAGGTTTGGGTTTGTCGACGCATATTGGCATCGTAAATTTATTTTTTACAGCTGATAATTTATTGAGTCTTCAAAATATTTACAACGCCAAAAGCGCCAGTTTTCAAATCGGACTTAATTTTATCTTTAAAGACAAAAATTAGTACTTTTACAGAAATCATTAAAGCAAATGTTGACCGCATTAAAATTTTTATCATTATGAAAAAAACATTCTCCATCAGTTTATTTTTAATATTCAGTTTATCAACACTGTTTGCGCAAAAAAATATCAATTCGTATAAATATATTTTGGTTCCGAAGCAATTTGAATTTCAGAAATCAGCAGACCAGTATCAACTGAATTCATTGACAAAATTTCTTTTTGAAAAATCGGGTTTTACAGTATTGTTTACGGATGAAAACTTTCCTACCGATTTGGCGGCCAATTCCTGTTTGGGTTTAAAAACCAAGATTAATAATGATTCAGGGATGTTTAGCACTAAAATGAATGTGGAGTTGACAGATTGTTATAACCAAGTTATTTTTTCAACCAAAGAAGGAAAATCAAAAGAAAAGGATTACAAAAAGGCCTATTATGAAGCCGTCAGAATGGCTTTTGAGGATATTGAAAATCTAAAGTACGCCTACGATGGAAGTGTAATTTCCAATGAAAAGATGAAAACAGATAATAAGGTGGAAATTGAGAAGTTGACTGTAAAGGAAATTACACCTGTTGTTGAAGTAAAGGCAACTCCTGAAGTTCCAAAAGTTAAGGAAACGCCTCCAATGGCCATTGCCAAAAAAATTGACAAAAAAGAAGCCAGTGAGAAAAAACCAGAAACCGTGAAAACGTATGTAATTCCTGTGGTAAATTCCATAGAAGGCAAATATTTTGTCGATAAATGGGGCGAATGTGTCATTTCCCAAAAAGAAGGATATTATTCCCTTATTGGCGGTGACGAAAAATTTGAGTTTGCGGCTATTTACAAAACTTCAATGCCTAAATTATTCATTATAAAATGGACAGCTTTTAAACAACCTCGATTGCTTGAATTGGACTTACAGGGAAATTTAAAAGTGGAGGATGAAAATGGCGAGAAAATTTATAAAAGAGTGCAATAATACAGAGGTTTTCGTTGAAGAAATTTGATGGAATGAAGGATAGTGCCATAAAAAAAGCGCGGTGTTTTTCACGAGGCCACTGAAAAAGTCATTTTTA
>DPCK01000137.1 GCA_003516285.1 Lutibacter sp.
TAAAGTTTAGTTCAAATCAATCTTCTAGCTATAATTTATATAGAAAACGAACAATTACGACAACCCGGAAATTACGCCGTTGTTATCGATGGTCATTCCTTCAGAAGCAGGAACACCAGGCAATCCCGGCATCCGCATCATTTCACCCAAAATTGGAATGATAAATCCGGCACCGGCCGAAATTTCAATTTCACGCACCGTGACGTTAAATCCGGTTGGTCTTCCTAAAACAACTTCATTGTCGGTAAATGATTTTTGGGTTTTCGCCATACAAATAGGAAAATTATTAAACCCAAGTCGGTCAATTCTTTTTAAATTCAACAAAGCCTTTTTTTCAAAATCAACGCCATCAGCGCCATAAATTTCTTTGGCTATTGTTTCTATTTTCTCTTTTACTGGTGTATTCCAATTGTATAAAGGCTTGAAATCGGATTTGTTTGCTTCCACCACTTTCACTACTGCTTCCGCCAGTTTTTTGGTTCCTTCCCCACCTTTTGCCCATCCTTCAGAAACAACAGCCTGTACGCCCATATCGGCACATTTTTCAATAATATAATCTACTTCTTCTTTTGAATCGCTTATAAAAGCATTGATGGCAACAACAGGTTCAATATTGAATTTTCTGATGTTTTCAATGTGTTTTTCCAGGTTGGGAAAGCCTTTTTTAACAATTTCCAAATTTGGCGTGTTGTATGCTTCTTTTTTGGCGCCTCCGTGGTGACGCAACGCCCTGATTGTTGCAACCAGCACTACTGCTTTCGGACTTAAATTGGCGGCCACACATTTGATATTCAGGAATTTTTCGGCACCCAAATCTGCACCAAAACCTGCTTCGGTAACCACATAATTTGACAAAGAAAGTCCCATTTTAGTGGCAATAATGGTATTGGTTCCTTGCGCGATATTCGCAAACGGACCGCCGTGAATAATGGCCGGATTCTCTTCCAATGTTTGCACCAAATTAGGTTTTATGGCATCTCTCAACAAAATAGCCATCGCATTTTCGGCTTTTAAATCTCGGGCAAAAATTGGCTGATTGTCGAATGTAAATCCGATGAAAATATCACCCAAACGTTTTTTTAAATTTTCAAAATCGGTTGCCATACATAAAATAGCCATCACTTCGGAAGCCGGCGTAATATTAAAACCATCTTCTCTTGGAATTCCGTTAACAGTGCCGCCCAAACCAATAATAATGTTACGCAAAGCCCGGTCGTTCATATCAATAACACGTTTCCAAACCACCGTTCGCGCATCCAATTTAAGATTGTTGACAGCGCTTTGTAAATTATTGTCGATTAAAGCCGACAATAAATTGTTTGCTTTTTCCACCGCATTAAAATCGCCTGTAAAATGAAGGTTGATATCTTCCATCGGAACAACTTGAGAATAACCGCCACCGGCTGCGCCGCCTTTTATGCCAAAAACGGGACCCAATGATGGTTCACGCAAAACAACGGTTGCCTGTTTTCCNNATGGCTGTTACCAAAATCAAATTGTTATTTTTGATTTTTTCTTCATCAATAAAACTTAAAGGCAACTTCGCTTTGTATTTCCCAAACATTTCCAAATCATCTTCTTCAATGCCCAACTTTACGGCAATATCTTTAATGTGCATTAATTTTTTATTCTGCGCTATTTCTATGTCTGATAAATGTTTCATATTTTTTAAATTTTGCCAACAAATATATAAAAATCATTGTTCAGAATTGTTATAAATATGGATATGATAATTAACCTGAACGCATCTTGTCTTTTTTGATTGAAGCGACCCTGCCTGTGGCAGGCAGGGATTAGCTATTTTGGGTCTGATTGAAGTTCTTTTTTAGTTGTATAGCAACACTACAGAAGGAAAAAAAGACAATAAGCAGGCTCAAAAGAGCTCCCGATTGCTATCGGGATTTAGCCAATTGAAAGAAGTCAAGATAAGTTCCACATAAAAAGAAAAAAAGAATTGTCAGTTCCTAATTGAAATTATATATTTGCACGTTAATTCAAACTACATTTATATAAAATAAATTTAAAATGCAAAACAAAGGACTTATAAAGTTATTCGCTATTCTATTCGGATTAGTAAGTTTATATCAATTATCATTTACTTGGTTTACAGGTGGGGTTGAAAATAAAGCAAAAGTGTATGCAGAATCTAAATCTGATGACGGCCGAGAAATAGCCCGGTTGGAAAGAGCGTATTTAGACTCTGTTGCAAATTTTCCGGTTATAGATTTAGGTTTTGTGCAATTTAGCTATAACGAAATTAAAGACAAGCAATTAAACTTGGGATTAGACCTTAAAGGCGGTATCAATGCGATACTGCAAGTATCTGTAAAGGATATTTTGATTGGATTGTCTAACGATTCAAAAAACCCAATCTTCAACCAAGCATTGGCTAAAGCAGATCTTGCTCAAAAAAACAGTGACGACACCTATTTAAATTTATTTTTTAATGAGTTCAATAAATTAAGCAACGGCACCGTTAATTTAAGTGATCCAAGTATTTTTGGAAACAAATCTTTACGTGAAAAAATAAACTTCAAACTAACCAATGAAGAAGTAAAGCCAATTATTGAAGCGGAAATTTCAGGTTCCATCAATACGGCTTTTGAAGTATTGAGAAGCCGTATCGATAAATTTGGTGTTACACAACCAAATATTCAGCGTATTGGAAACTCTGGACGTATTTTAATTGAATTACCTGGAGCTAAAGATATTGACCGTGTTAAAAAATTATTGCAAAGCACTGCTGAACTTGAGTTTTGGGAAGTGTATTCAAACCAGGAAACTGCAAATTTCTTTTTTCAAGCCAACTCGGTGGTAGAAAATTTATTGAAAACAACTACTGAAACAGTAACTGACTCTACTGCGGCGCCAGAAGAAAATATTGATGATTTGTTGGGAGCAGTTTCTGATTCATTGGCAACCAATCAAGCAACTAATTTATTCACATATTTAACACCAAGTATCCCTCAATCTGAAAACCAAATTTCTTCAGTTATAGGAACCGCTAAAGTTGCTGATACCGCCAGAGTAAACAAATATTTAGCAATGACAGAAGTTAGGGCATTGCTTCCTAACGAAATGAAGTATGCCAAATTTCTTTGGGATGCCAAACCATTTTCCGCAACTGTTTCTGCAACCAACCAAAGTACCGAATTAATTTATTTATACGGGATTAAATCCAATCGTGAAGACATTGCCCCAATTGAAGGTGATGTAATTGACGATGCAAGTCAGGAATACGGACAAACCAGTGCACCTGAGGTAAGTATGACTATGAATGCGACCGGAACAAAATTATGGGCAAAAATGACTACAGATAATGTAGGCAAATTTGTTGCTGTGGTGCTGGATGATTATGTGTATACTGCACCTTCAGTAAATACCGCCATTTTAAACGGAAGAACCTCTATTTCTGGCGGAAGTATGACTGTTGCTGAAGCACAAGATATTGCAAACGTACTAAAAGCAGGTAAATTACCGGCTGCAGCGCACATTATTCAATCAGAAATTGTAGGACCATCATTGGGACAACAAGCCATTGACAGCAGTATGTATTCCTTCTTTTTGGCATTGATGATTGTTTTTGGCTGGATGATTTTTTACTATGGAAAAGCTGGGGTCATAGCCGATTTTGCTTTATTGGTTAATCTTTTATTTATTTTCGGAATTTTAACTGCTTTTGGAGCGGTATTAACTTTGCCAGGAATTGCAGGTATCATTCTAACCATAGGTATCGCCGTTGATGCAAACGTAATTATATACGAAAGAATTAAAGAAGAATTAAGTAAAGGTAAAGGTTTAAAAGCCTCCATAAAATACGGATTTAGTTACGACGGAGCGTTTTCAGCTATTTTAGATGCAAACGTTACTTCCTTGTTAACAGGTATCATTTTATATGTTTTTGGAACTGGTCCGGTAAAAGGATTTGCCTATACCTTTATTGTGGGGATTTTAACTTCATTGTTTACCGCAATTTTCATCTCCCGATTGGTGATTGACTGGTATGCTGAAAAAGGAAAAGTATTCACATTCAATACAAACATCACCAAAAAATGGTTTACCAAAATCAATGTTGATTTCTTGAAATTGAGAAAACCTGCTTATATATTTTCCGGCATTTTAATTGTAATGAGTGTTGTTTCATTGGCAACTAACGGGCTAAACTATGGGGTAGATTTTATAGGCGGAAGATCTTATGTGGTTAAATTTGATAAAACAACTAGCGCTACCGATGTTGCAAATACTTTAAAAGACGTATTTGGCGATGCTCCTGAAGTTAAAACTTATGGGGAAGCAAGTCAGTTAAAAATCACGACCAAATATAAAATCGATATAGAAGACAAGAGTATTGATGATGAAGTGCAAGAATTATTATATACCGGCTTGAAACCTTATAATCCGGAAGGACTTTCTTTAGAAGAATTTAAACCTGGTTATGATGGCACAAAAACTATAGGTATTTTGAGTGCGATGAAAGTTGAGCCAACCATTGCAGATGACATTAAAACTGCCGCGGGATGGGCTGTTTTAGGTTCACTATTAGTCATATTCCTTTATATTTTATTCCGATTTACCAAATGGCAATATGGTTTAGGAGCGGTAATTTCATTATTCCACGACGTTTTAATTGTGTTTGGTATTTTCTCCATTTTTTATAAAATATTGCCTTTTGATATGGAGATCGGACAATCATTTATTGCAGCTATTTTAACTGTTTTGGGTTATTCCATTAATGATACGGTAATTGTTTATGACAGAATTCGTGAGTTCTCTAAAACCCACACTTCCTGGAGTTTTTATAAGGTTATAAATACCGGATTGAACAGTACAATGGGAAGAACAATAAACACGTCATTAACCACATTGTTGGTGTTAGTTGCCATATTCCTATTTGGTGGTGACTCTATTAAAGGATTTATGTTTGCATTAATCGTTGGTATTGGTGTTGGTACTTATTCCTCTTGGTTTATTGCTTCTCCAATATTATATGACACTTCTAAAAAATTAGATAAAGAAAAAACTAAAAAATAAAATTAGTTTTACTTCAAACTGCAAAACCGTTTTGAGTAGTCAAAACGGTTTTTGTATTTCAAATTAGCAATTAAATGAACTTTAAGGGCTAATATTATTTATT
Organism: Lutibacter sp.; assembly: GCA_003516285.1. GTDB lineage: Bacteria > Bacteroidota > Bacteroidia > Flavobacteriales > Flavobacteriaceae > Lutibacter. Next base: position 5,135 of record DPCK01000137.1, read on the forward strand.
GATTGTTAAATTTGTAGCAAAGCATAAAAATGAGCATTATTAAAGTACACAATAACTATTTCAAAAAATATATATCAGAAGAAAAAATTGAAGAAGCCATTGATAAAATGGTTGCAGAAATTACTGAAGATTGTAAAAATGAAACACCCATATTTATTGGAATATTAAATGGTTCCTTTATGTTTGTTGCCGATTTGGTGCGTAAATATAATTACAATTGCAGAGTTTCATTTGTAAAATTGGCATCTTATGAAGGCACAAACTCAACAGGAAAAATAAAACAATTGGTGGGTTTAAATGAAAACTTGGAAGGAAAAACCGTTATTATTCTTGAAGATATTATTGATACCGGGAACACGCTGCAAGAAATTTATGACATATTTGCCGATAAAAAATTAAAAAAACTTAGAATAGCCACTTTGTTTTTTAAACCTGATGTATTCAAAAAAGAATTGCCCATAGATTATATTGGAATTTCGATACCTGATAAATTTATTATCGGATACGGTTTAGATTATGATGGTTTGGCCAGAAATCTTTCCAGTATTTACCAACTTACAACACCCCCAAAAATGAAAAACATTGTTTTATTCGGACCTCCCGGCGCAGGAAAAGGAACTCAAGCCGATTTGCTTAAAGAAAAATACAGCCTTATTCATATTTCAACCGGCGACGTTTTCCGATCCAATATCAATCATAAAACCGAACTCGGAATGCTCGCAAAATCCTATATGGATAAAGGTGATTTGGTTCCGGATGAAGTGACCATTGATATGCTAAAGGCTGAAGTTGATAAAAATTTAAATGCTAAAGGCTTTATTTTTGATGGATTTCCGCGAACGGAATCCCAGGCAAAAGCGTTGGATGATTTTTTGGAAGAAAAAGGAGAAGTCATCAGTGGTATGGTTGCTTTGGAAGTCCCAGAAGATTTATTGGTTGCCCGCTTGTTGGAACGTGGTAAAATCAGCGGAAGAACCGACGATCAGGACGAAAGCAAAATTAGAAATCGATTTAATGAATACAACACCAAAACTGCTGTTTTAAAGGATTATTACCAACTTCAAGGTAAATATTATGGTGCAGACGGCGTTGGATCTATTGATGATATTACCGAACGATTATCAAAAATAATTGACGAGTTATAAGCCCCCTATCCCATACTTCGACTCCGCTCAGTACAGGCTCGGAATAGGAACTATTATGATTTGTAAGTTAAAAGTATAGTTGTCCCTTGGCAGTTACACAATTAAACAAGTCGGGACGCAAAACATATTTGTAGGAAAACAATTAAACATCTAAACAATTACCCAATCATACTCATAAACAGCCAATTAGAAAAAGTCAAGATGAGTTCAATATAAAAATGTAACATTTACGTTTTCAAAATTGTACCTTTGCGCGCTTAAACCCAATCTCGGGTAAACAATTTTATACGAAAATGACTGAAGAAAATTTTGTTGACTATGTAAAAATATATGCCTCTTCCGGTAAAGGAGGTCGCGGTTCTACGCATCTACATAGGGAAAAATACATTGACAAAGGCGGCCCGGATGGTGGTGACGGCGGACGAGGCGGACACGTAATTGTTCGAGGAAATAAAAATATGTGGACACTTTTTCCGCTAAAATTTAAAAAACACTTCAAAGCCGAGCACGGCGGCGATGGCAGCAAGCAAAGAAGTACCGGAAAAGACGGAAAAGACGTTTTTATAGAAGTGCCAATGGGAACCATCATAAGAGATGGTGAAACACAAGAAATTTTATTTGAAATTACCCACGAAAATCCAGAACAAATTTTGCTGGATGGCGGAATGGGCGGATTGGGAAATTGGAATTTCAGGTCATCAACCCATCAAACGCCAAGATTTGCCCAGCCGGGCATTGATATGAAAGAAGGCTGGTTTCAGTTGGAATTAAAAGTATTGGCTGATGTTGGTTTGGTTGGTTTTCCAAATGCTGGAAAATCTACGTTGCTTTCTGTAATTACGGCCGCAAAACCAAAAATTGCAGATTATGCGTTCACCACTTTAAAACCCAATTTGGGCATTGTGGAATATAGAGATTACCAAACTTTTGTAATGGCAGATATTCCAGGAATTATTGAAGGAGCAGCTGATGGCAAAGGATTGGGACATCGCTTTTTGCGCCACATTGAACGAAACTCTATCTTATTGTTTTTAATAGCCGCCGATTCAGCCAATATTCAAAAAGAATATGATATTTTATTGAATGAATTAAAACAGCACAATCCGGAATTGCTGGATAAAACAAGATTGCTGGCTATTTCAAAATCCGATTTATTGGATGAGGAATTGAAAGCAGAAATTATCAAAGAATTGCCTAAAGGAATTAAAACACTTTTTATTTCATCAGTTGCCCAACAAGGGTTACTCGAATTAAAAGATACTTTATGGGCAATGTTGCACGATTAAATTAAAATAGTATTATTAAAAAGCGCGGTGAAAAACGAGGCCACTGAAAAAGCTCATCTA
>DPCK01000122.1 GCA_003516285.1 Lutibacter sp.
TCACCAACGGATTAACACATTTTTATGCTGTGATGGATTTGGAAAAAGAATGCTACGTTTTTTTGGAAAACATTCCGGAATATGAACAATAATGACAATTTATTCCCTTAAATTTCATCTGTTTATATTATATTTTTTATTGGTACAGATGCAGTTCGCCATTAATCATTCTACTGTGTATCAAAATTTGTTATGGCTCGTTTCATCTTTTTAATTAAGTTTGCATACGTGAAAATAGCCATTGTCATCTTAAACTGGAACGGAAAACATTTGCTGGAAAAATTCCTTCCTTCCATCGTAAAATACAGCGATTTCGAATTTGCTGAAATTTATGTGGCCGATAATGATTCTTCCGATGATTCTGTTGCTTTTGTGAAGTCAATGTATCCTCAGATTAAAATCATTCAAAATAGCATAAACGGCGGATTTGCAAAAGGATATAACGATGCTTTGCAACACGTTGATGCCGATATTTATGCTTTGGTAAATTCGGATATTGAAGTGACCGAAGGCTGGCTAAATTGTGTTGTCTCCATTTTTGATATTGAGCCAAATACAGCCATTATCCAGCCAAAAATACTGGATTATAAAAATAAAAACAAGTTTGAATATGCCGGTGCAGCGGGCGGATTTATTGACAAGTTTGGATATCCATTTTGCCGGGGCCGAATTTTTTCTGAGTTAGAAACCGATCAAAATCAATTTAACGATGAAACAGAAATATTTTGGGCATCGGGCGCTTGTTTTTTTATTCGTTCAGCAGTTTACCACCAGCTCAATGGTTTTGATGAAGATTATTTTGCGCATCAGGAAGAAATAGATTTGTGCTGGAGGGCTAAAAATTCGTCCAAATCCATTAAATATATTGGTTCATCGACTGTTTATCACGTTGGTGGCGCAACCTTAAAAGAAGCAAATCCAACAAAAACATTCCTGAATTTCAGAAACAGTTTGTATAGTTTGGTTAAAAATTTGCCCGAAAACAAGTTAATTCCAATCATTTTTGCCCGACTTATATTGGATGGATTTGCCGGAATAAAATTTTTAGCGGAATTGAAGCCTTTGCATTTTTTGGCAATACTTAAAGCGCACTTTAATTTTTACAACCATTTTTCCAAAATGCTCAAAAAAAGAAAAAAATCCGCCAAAAAAGCTGATTATTATGCGATTAAAAGTATTGTTTGGCAATACTTTGTTTTGGGCAAAAAAAAATATAAAGAATTGCTATAACAACGCCTCCACACTTCCCAATCCTTCACGCAAAATAGTGATTTCTCCTTCAGATAAATCGACCACTGTCGATGGAACATTGCTTCCATAACCGCCATCAATCACAATATCCACTTTATTTTCCCACTTTTTGAATATCAATTCAGGATCCGTAGTATATTCCAACAAATCGTCTTCATCATAAATAGAAGTAGAAACAATTGGATTTCCCAATTTCTTTACCAATTCTCTGATAATATTATTGTCGGGAATACGAATTCCCACCGTTTTTTTATTTTTAAACGCTTTAGGTAAATTGTTGCTCGACGGCAATATAAAAGTATAGGGNNTCCATCGCTTTGGTGTTGGTAATGTCACAGCCTAACCCATAAACGGTATCCGTTGGGTAAATAATGATACCGCCTTTTTGTAAAACCTTGACAACTTTGTCAATTTCACGTTCATTCGGATTTTCATTATATATTTTAATTAACTCTGACATATACAAACACTTAAATTGCGAAAGTTTTATTTTTAGGGCTTCTCTACCAACCTGAATCCTTCTCCGTGAATGTTTAAAATTTCCACATTTGGATCAGGTTTTAAATATTTTCGAAGTTTGGCGATATATACATCCATACTTCGTGAAGTGAAATAATTGTCGTCTCTCCAAATTTTAGTCAGCGCCAATTCACGAGGCATTAGATCGTTTTTATGCGTGGCCAACAATTTCAATAATTTGCTTTCTTTTGGGGAAAGTTTCTGAATTTCACCGCCATCAAAAGATAAATGTCGCAATTTTGAATTGAACTCAAATTTTCCGATTTTATATTCAAAAACATCTTCTTCAATCGTTTGCTCGGTTTCTTTGCGCTGTAAAATGGCTTTAATTTTATACAACAACACTTCAGAATCGAAAGGCTTGTTTAAATAATCATCGCCTCCAGATTGGTATCCTTTCAGCACATCTTCTTTCATAGTTCTGGCCGTTAAAAAAATAATTGGCACTTCCGAATTGGTAGCCCTGATGTCTTTTGCCAATGAAAAACCATCTTTTCTTGGCATCATTACATCCAAAATACAAAGATCGAAATCGTCATTTTTAAACATAATCAATCCTTCCAAACCATCTTTGGCCAAGGTCACTTTATAATCGTTCAATGATAGATAATCTTTCAAAACAGTCCCAAAATTGGGATCGTCTTCCACCAATAAAATTCTATTATTTTCCATTTTTTTTAATTTTAAATTAAAGGCAGTTTAATGGTGAAAGTGCTTCCAATACCTTTTTCACTTTCCACATAAACTTCGCCTTGATGAATTTCAACAATTTTTTTCACGTATGCAAGTCCTAAACCGTGGCCTTTTACATTGTGTATATTTCCTGTTTCTTCTCTATAAAACTTCTTAAAAACATTCTTTTGAACGCTTTTAGCCATTCCAATACCTTGATCTTTTACTTTAATAATGATATGTTTGGCTGTATTTTCTGTAGTAATATCAATTTTTGGCGCCCTATCGGAATATTTTATGGCGTTGTCCAACATATTGACAATTACATTGGTAAAATGAAAATGATCGGCTAAGATTTCAGTTGCTTCTGCATTTAAATTCGTTTTAATATAACCTTCTTTATCATTAACCAATAAATCTACGTGCTTTACGGCTTCTTTTATTAAGTCGTGTACAGCCACTTTTTCTTTGTTGACATCCAACTGATTTTTTTCAAGTTTGGAAATTCGCAACACGTTTTCAACTTGGGCATTCATCCGTTTGTTTTCCTCACGAATCATTTTCACATAGCGCATCACTTTTTCCTCGTCGCCAATTACTTTCGGATTTTTAATGGCATCCAACGCTAAATTAATGGTCGCTATGGGCGTTTTAAATTCATGCGTCATATTGTTGATAAAATCCGTTTTAATTTCTGAAACTTGTTTTTGTTTAATTAATTGATACAACGCACTTGCAAACGCTAAAATAATAATCAATATAAAGAAAACTGACAACAGCAATATTTTAAAAATTGAAGCTAAAATGTAATTTTTCTTTTGAGGAAATGTCACATATAATTGATAATTGCTGTTTCCTTCCGCATCAGCAAACATAGGCACCATATAGCTTTTTCCAACTTCTTTTCTGAAATATCCCGATTTTACCGGAGTGGCCAATCCGTTGCTGTAAATCCCATATTTAAAATTAGTACTAATTCCTTTGGAATTCAACTCATTGGCCAGCCTAAAAGTAATTTCCCTATTGCTTACCCTTCTGTGAACCGGAAGTCTGCTTGTATAAATATCAAATTGCCCTTCCAAATACGATTTTTCGGCAGCTTTAAACCTGCCTACTTTTACATATCGTTCTTCCGGAGGTTCAAGGCCACCCGCAGTTTTATCCAACACTTGATCTTTTACAATCACAATTTCTTCTTTGCTGTAAATCTCCTTAAAATTTACACTGTCATTTTCAAAGAACTCAGTAGGAACTTTATAATTGGACTCAATGATGCTTTGAGAATAAGTGAATTTTTCATTGTTAGCAGTATCTATTTTTTCAAAAATAAATTTACTGACGTCAGAAACCTTTAATTTATCACCTTCTTTATAAAGTTCTTCTATTTTAAAATAAAAATCGTTAAACTCCCGCTGTTTAATGTCGTCTGAAACTTTTGCCAAAGCAAACTTAACATTTGCCGAAAATTGCTCTTCCGTTATTTGCACCGTATTTTTTATCCAAAAAACCTGCACTGAGATGATGCCAATTAAGGCAACGCTCATTAAAATAACGATGAGCACAAATATCCTTTTCCTCATCACCCAAAATTACACGTTTAACGATATATTCATTGTTATTTAACGTAGATTAACATCTTTATTATTTCTTTAACAATTTATTAAGAAAATATTTATTTTAATTTTAATTTTTTAAGCAATTCAAAAATAGTAAAAATTTGATTTTTTGTGTCTTCTAAATGATTGTTTCTAATCACAAAATCCGATTTTTTTATTTTAAAATCATCGGCAGACTGGTTTTTCATCCGCTCTAAAACTTGTGTTTCAGAAACTGAGTCGCGTTTCATAATTCTTTCAATTTTATGCGCCATTTCGGCAATAACCGTTATAACGTAATCACAAAATTGATCACTGCCGCTTTCAAATAAAATGGCCGTTTCATAAATCACGAAATCCGCTTTTTGGTTTTTTATAAAATGTTGAAAATCTTCACGAACTTTAGGATGTACCAAGGCATTCAACGCGTTTAATTTTTCTTCATTGTTAAAAACAATCGATGAAATATAGCTTCTGTTCAATTCCCCTTGTTCATAAGCTTTTTCACCAAATAATTTTACAATCTGATTTATTAATTCTTCATCAGTATTCATCAACTTCTTCGCCTCTGTATCTGCCACATAAGTAACTGCGCCCAGCGCTTTAAAAAGTGCCAAAACAGTGCTTTTTCCACTGCCGATACCGCCTGTTAATCCAATTATTTTCATTTCTGAATTAAAAATTCCAATTGTGGCGGATTTATTTTCAAGGCATAAACAAAATCGCTTTTTTTCGTTATTATGGGTGTTAAATAAGTGATTAACGTGTCACTTTCATATTGTCTGTAATCAAATACCACCGAAACATCATTTTGGGTAATTTTACTGAAATTTGAAAGCCCAGCCTGATAAATCACTTCAATTTCTTTAGGAAAAGTAGTGACTGTAACGCCAAATGGCACATTAATTATGGTCACCGGAATCTTAAAAGTACCTTCCGTAAATTTATCGACCTTCCCATTCACCTTAACTTTTATGGCCGACATTTTTATTTGTTCTGATTTATAGGGCGATTTTAATACCAAATCTACCGCAATATCTTCAAAAACATCATTTAATTTTAACGGACTTGTGGTAATTCCGGCAATGGAATCAATGAGTTTTTTTGCACCTGAAACCGTCACGGAATCCGGTATCATCACTAATTTTTCCACCAAATTATACCCTGCTTTATATTGAATGTCGAGATTGGGAATTATAGGAACTTTTTTAGAAATTGAATTGCCTATTTCAATAAAAATACTATCTTTTAACACGCTCATAATTTCTATTTCATTTGAAAATTGTGAGTTTAAGAATGCAATTTGCTTGTTTGGCAATATGTAATAGGAAGATTTGGATCTGGCAATATTTTTTAAGTTCAATAATATTTTACGCTTTTTGAATTTATATTTCAGCAACATAAATCCAGGAGCCTTTATTTGCAATTCCACCTCAGAAATAGGCTTTTTCTGAACCATTTTATCCTTTGGCAAATCTGTATATTCCACCTTAAACACAACTGGCGAAATAAAAGTATTAGACAATCTCATCAACACCCATATAATGGCGGACAATACCAAAAAAAATAAAAAAACTTTTATTTTTCTGTTATTTTTAATCGATTTAATTGCCGAAGCTGTTGTTGTTTTCATTTTAGGAATATAACAAAATAAATATACAAAAAAAGTGAGCCAATCAGCTCACTTTTTTAAGAAGTGTTCCTTTTTTATTTAACCTCTTCAGGAACTTGGTATTTTTTGCTCAATTCCATAGAAATAGCTGAACGCTCAAATTTAATTTTCCCAGCGCTTGTTTCAATAATTACGGTATTGTCGCTATCCACAATATCAACAATTTTACCGTGAATACCACTGCTGGTTACTATTTTATTGCCTTTTGCAATAGATGTTTGAAATTTCTTTTCGTTTTTCTGACGTTTAATTTGCGGTCTTATCATAAATAGATAAATAACCACAAACATTAATAAGAAAGGAAGCATACTTGTTAATGAGCTTGCACTTTGTAAAGCGATTGTTGTATACATATTTTATATTTTAATTAATTTACTGATTAATTTTTTGGAGTTACGGTTCCTCCAATGCGCAACGTTTCGGTTACATCAGCTGTATTGGTTTGCAAAGTGATTGTTTTGCTTTGTTTTCCTGTTCTTCCTTTTGAATCAAACGAAAACTTTAACTCTCCTGAATCTCCAGGTTTAATAGGATCTTTAGGCCATTCAGGAACTGTGCAACCGCAAGATGCTGATGCATTTGTAATGATTAAATCGGTTTTTCCTTTGTTGGATATTTTAAATATGCCTTCCACAACTTCGCCTTCATTCACAGTGCCAAAATCGTAATCTTTTGTGTCAAACTCAATAATGGCAGTTCCNNTACAATACTATTTTTTCTCATGGTTATATATTTTAAAGTGTAAAAATATGAAATTACATCAATCCCCGTCCAATTTTATTCAATCTTTTTGAGGCCGTAAAATCTTTTAAAATTTTGTCTATGACACCGTTTATAAAAAAACTGCTTTTTTCCGATGAATAATCTTTGGAAATTTCAATATATTCATTAATGGTGACACTGGTTGGAATAGAGGGAAATTTCAAAAACTCGCTGATTGCCATTTTAATCAATATCATATCAATTTCCGCAATTCGGTCTGTGTCCCAATTCGGCGTTTTATTTTCAATTTCCTTTTCAAATTCCTTATGGTTCAACACCACTTTTCTGAATAAGTCCACCACAAATTTTTTGTCGTCATCATCTTTATAAATATCACCCAACAAAAAAGTCTGTTTTGGCTTCATTTGATTCAACGATTTAACAATCCAGGTATTTACAAAAGGTATGTCATCCACCCAACTAATGGTTTTGTCTTCAAAATATTCTGCCAATTTTTCATTTGGGGCCACCACATTTTTAAACAGCGCAACCACAAAATCCCGGTCTTCTTCAAAAGAAGATTTTTCAGATTTCAAATAAGCTGCATAAATGCTGCTTTCTTTCACCAGCCTCAAAATTTCGTGGACATATTCATTGTCCAAACGCCAATAATTAAGCTTTTTTTCTTCCAAATAAGTATTTAAGGAAGCGCTTTCCTCCAATACCCTAAAAATTTGATTGTTAATAAATTTGCAATTCGGATTTAAATCTTGTGAAGTGGCCAAATATTTTTTGCCTGAAATTTCAATATGTTTTTTCTCCATATTCTTAACCTCAACAAGCAAACGAAGCATCAGCACATATAAATCGTGCATTTTTTCAATGCTGATATATAAAAATTCTTCCTCCTTTTTAAGGTTATCACTTTTAGACTGAAGCAAAGCATAAACCGATTGCATTACTTTTATTCTAATATGTCTTCTGTTTATCATTTAAAGAACTTTTGAGACTTTATGTGGTACAAAGCGCAAAAATACTAATATTTTTGAGAAATAAAATTTTGTTTTTTGTTTATTTCCATAAAGTTTATAAATTCTAAAAATACTTTTTTTGGCCTGCTCGCCTTTTTNNAAATTAATATCCCCAAAAACAGCACAACAGTGGTAGTTATTAAGGTATAAATAAACATTCCGATATCAAAAACACCTGTATTAAGTAGCATAAAGCGAACCGATTCAATCACAAAGGATAATGGATTGTACTGTACCACCCAGGCATATTTTGGCAATTTTTCCACAAAATAAGCCACAGGATACATCACTGCCGAGATATACATCAAGAGTTGCATCCCAAATCCCACCAAAATACTTAAATCCCTGTATTTGGTTACCATTGCAGATATAATCATTCCCAATCCCAATCCCAACATTCCCATAATCAACACCATTACTGGAAACAACAACGCATATTTATTGATGCTGATGTCGGCGCCTTTATAATAGTAAAACCCAAAAAATGCCATAAAAATAAAAAGTTGAATTCCGAATCTCACCAAATTTGATATTACGGCGACTAATGGCATAATTAAGCGCGGAAAATAGACTTTTCCGAAGATGCCCGCATTGGCTGAAAACGTATTTGAAGTTCCCGAAAAGCAGGCCGTGAAATAGTTCCAAATGGTGATTCCTGCCAAATTGAATAAAAAAGGAGGCACTGTTCCTGTTGAAATATTGGCAACATTGTTAAAAATAAGGGTAAATATTACCGAGGTGAATAATGGCTGAATTAAATACCACAAAGGTCCGAGAACAGTTTGTTTATAAGCTGTAATGATGTTTCTTTTCACAAAAAGCATCAACAAATCGCGGTATTGCCAAACTTCTTTTAAATTTAAACTGAAAAGCTTGTTTTTTGGGGTTATTTCAAACAGCCAATCACTATTATTTTCAGTGGTATTTTGCATAAAATGAATTAATAATCAACGCTTTAAGGCTTCTAATTTGTTTTGGTTTTATTTTTGGCTTTTGTGAAGCAATTTAATCTTGGTAAATATATAGAATTGCAGTTAAATTCGGCAATTGTTTATTTATTTAATTTTATTTACCAATTGTGTGCTCTTGCAGCCGTGGGATCAAGAGAATTTTGGCTATTGAACCAGGTTGATGTCGGCAGGTTTTAAATGTTGAATTATTAATTATCTTGATGCGTTGAGGTCTTCCTTCTTCGGTTAGGCTTTATAAATCCAAGATTATTTAAGCTTTGTATAAATAATACCTTTGCTATTCAAAGATCATTAAATCCTTAATAAAAAATACTGAAATCCCCTCTTCTTCCGCTTCTGTAGGGATCTAAATCAAATATAAAAAAGGCATTGATAGAGTTATTGACAAAGTAATCTGCTTCCTTACTGAAAGGCATTTTATAATTGAGTCCAAAATCAAATATTTCCATATGCAAAGCAGCGTTTACACCAAATTCATGCACATTAATATCATCCATATAATTAAAATGTTGGCTTATGCCAATGGCGAAAGTAGATAAATTTAATTCCTGATAGAAATCCAATCGGTACTTATTTGCCTGTTTTGAAGCTGCCCCAAACAGATATAAATAGGAATATCTCGGCAACATATTTTGATTGTATCTGTTAATGTCAATTTCATATCCCAGCTGTGCAGAAACAAGCGTTTCCAACTTAAACTTTTCGTCTTCTTCCACCGAATTTTTGGGCCTGTTTAAATGCTTTAACGACAGGCCGAAAAATAAATTTTCATCGTTGCTAATCGTAAATGATGCGCCCATATCCAGATAATTGATTTTACCGCTTTCTGCCAAAGGGTCAAAGGTGACAGAATTGATTTGGCCCGTAAATAAATTGATTTGGTCCTGAAAAACCATTTCATTAAAGTTAAAACTGGCCGTTGAAAAACCAGCGGTTAAACCTGCGTATACAAGCCAATAATTGGACATTTCCAGGTGGTATACATAACTCACAGAGGCCTGTGTATTTGAATAACCTGAATTACTGAGTTTGCTGTTATACACATCAACCCCCAAGCTGAAATTGCTGTATTCAAAATATGTATTTGCAAAAAGGTAGCGTTGTTCCAATTTACTGTCAAAAGTCTTTCCNNCACAAATAGTTAAAAACGCAATGATTGTAAAAGTTCTTTTTCTCATCTTAATAATAATGCTTGATTACTTACAATTACTTCTTTGCCAAAATTATCTATTCCTTTAAAAACATATTTAAATATCTTTCCATTAAATGGGGTGCCATCACGCAAATTGCCGTCCCAACCCCAATTATTATTACTGACCACATTGGCGGCTGTGGCAAAAAGCAAGTTATTCCAAATATCGTATATCTCAAATTCAAAACTGTTGAAACCTACTAATTCCCCTTGGAAGTAATCATTTATGCCATCACTGTTGGGTGTGAAAATATCAGGAAACATAGCTAGATATCCTTTACCCACACTAATTTTTTCAGTGTATTCCTTATAGCATCCCAAGTCATTATAAATCCTTAGCGTCACATCCCGTATTCCGGATACAACAAAGCTATGTACCGGAGATTCTTCCTCGGATAAATCGGAACCGTCACCAAAATCCCACTCCAATCTTGTATAAGGCAGTGCTGATGTATTTCTAAAAGTAACAGCTTCATTTATATTAATAATCCCATTTATATTATAGCCGACAGAGCTTATTTCGAATGAAGGCGTAACTACTTTGATGTCGATAGTAACGGTTTCACCACACCCATATTCATTGACAATATTCAGAACGCCATCAGTAACAAAATTATCAATATAAACCAAATAATTGTTGCTGCCTAAATTATCGGCATTTGCCACAATGCCATTGTAGTAAAAACTAACCGGGCCATTATTTTCATCGATCACTTTAACAGTCAAAGTCCCTGCATTTCCTTTACATAAATTACTGTCCAACACCGGATTTTCTAAAATTCTAATTGAATTTTGTGTGCTGACTGTATAAATCGTTTGAAATTTATAGGCTGGATTGCTATCTGAACAATTAAACAAATTACTTGTAACTGTTAGCCTGTATCTGCCCTCCATTAAATTATTTACCCTTAATATATTTTGACCAATTACGGTATACGTCGGATTTGGATTACCGGCGTTCGCACTTGGAATTTCTCGCTCCCATAAAATGCTATAGGGTATTTTTCCTCCATTAATAGCGACTGCTATGTAACCATCGGCATTTTCTGAATCGCAACTTACATTACCAATAATATTATTGACAACAATTGGTGTGTAAGGAGTTGTAAATGTAAAACTTATGGGGCTGCTTTTACAATTTACGCTGTCGCTAATAATAGCTATATAATTTCCGGGTCCAATTGGGATAATTGCTTCGTTAGAATGATAATTATTGGGTCCAAACCACTCAAATAAATAATAAGGATTCCCATTGCCATCCCTGTATGGTATTCCGCCTCTTATATCAACCGCAGCTATTCCAAATGTAGGATTACTGTTGCAAGTGTCAAATTCAATTACTGTAGTCCCTGTAAATTCTAATGGCACATAAGCATCCAGGGTGAAATTTTTAGTAATGGCACAGCCATTGTCATCAGAAACAGTAAGTGTATAATTCCCAGCATTTAAAAGATTCGTAATCGATTTTAAATTAGCGCCGGATTGTGAAAAAGAGGAAGGCCCTGTCCAAGCATAAAAATAGTTTGTGCTTACCCCGCCGGTCACTTGAACGGTAATTGAACCGCCTATATTACAAATAATAGGCTGCACGTTTTCAGTAAGTGCCAATGCATTTGGCTCTGTTATTATTACTTCTACTGAAGTCGTACAACCATTCTTATCCGTAATGATTATTGTATGTTTACCCGCTTTTAAATTTGATGCAGTTGCACTTGTTGAAGTACTGCTTAAACCCCAATCATACTTGTAAGGTTCGACTCCACCTGTTGGTATGACAGTTGCTACTCCGTTACTCTCCCCTTTACATTTTACCGGACTGTTCTGAGTGGCATTTGCCGATAAAACAGCAGGTTCAGTAATTAATACAGAAACAATTGTTTCGCATAAATTTGCATCTGCTACTTTTACAGTATGAGTTCCTGCAGTTAAATTTGTAGCTGTAGCACTTGCTGCCGAATTACTGCCATCCCAAAAAAAGGTATATGGAAGTTTTCCGCCAGAAGCTGTTACTGTAGCTGAACCATCAGCGCTTCCATTGCAGGTTACTGCTTTAAGTTGAACTGCAGCAGCCGTTATAGAAACCAATTCAGTAATCATTACGGTAGCTGTTGTTACACAATCATTTGCATCCCTGATTGTAATAGTATGTGATCCGGCAGATAAATCAATGGCTACATCACTTGAAGAAGCGCTTTTATCCCAAGAATAAATATATGGAGGCGTGCCGCCAACAACTGTTACTGTTGCCGTTCCGTTTGAGGCTCCTTTACATAGTACCGGACTGTTTTGAGTTGCTGTCGCCGTTAAAACTATTGGTTCGGTAATTGTCACTGTTGTTGTAGTTTCACAACCATTTCCATCTACAACCTTAACAGAATGAGTTCCTGCAGATAAATCTGAAACTGTAGCACTTGTTGCTGCTTTATTATCCCAATAATATGTATAGGGTGTTGTGCCGCCAACAGCAGTTACTGTTGCTGATCCATTGGACTCTCCCTTGCATTTTACCGGACTGTTTTGAATTGCTGTTGCCTCTAAAAGCGCTGGTTCCGTGATGATTACTGAAATTGTTTTTATGCAGCCATTTGCATCCTTGACGGTAATGTTATGTGTTCCTGCCGATAAATCTGAAGCAGTATTGGTTGTTGCTACGCTATTTTGCCAAACATAGGTATAAGGTGTTGTTCCGCCTTCAACTGTCACTGTTGCTGATCCATTTAAGGCTCCTTTACATTTTGCAGGACTGTTTTGAATAATAGTTACCATTAAATCAGCTGGCTCGGTAATCTCCACATTGGCTTTTATTTCACAGCCATTCTTATCTTTTACTGTAACAGTATGAATTCCTGCAGCCAAATCTGAAGCTACAGCACCTATGGATGTACTTTTATCCCAAGAATAGGTATATGGTAATGTTCCACCAATAGCTGTTACTGTAGCTGACCCATTAGATTCTCCATTGCATACCACTGATTTATATTGAGTAGCCGTTGCCGTTAAAACCGTTGGTTCATTAATAAGCACAATTGTGGATGTTTCACAGCCATTTGCATCCCTAATGGTAATATTGTGCACGCCTGCAGCTAAATCTGTAGCTGTATTAATTGTTGATGAACTATTTTCCCAAATATAGGTATAGGGAGATGTTCCTCCAGAAGCGGTCACAGTGGCTGATCCATCTGACCCTCCAAAGCATTTTACAGAACTATTTTGAATGGCTGTTGCAGATAAAATAGTTGTTGGTTCAGTAATGGTTACAAAAGCCTTAATTTCACAATCATTTGCGTCTTTGATNNCTCCCTTGCATTTTACCGGACTGTTTTGAATTGCTGATGCCGCTAAAATAGTTGGTTCAGTAATTGTTACCGTAGCAGTTGCTTTACAACCATTTATATCTGTTATTGTAACAGTATGAAATCCAGCACCTAAATTTGTTGCTTGAGCAGTTGTTGCCGTACTTTTATCCCAAGAAAAACTATACGGGGTTGTTCCTCCCGTAACTGTTACTGTTGCTACGCCATTAAACTCCCCTTTGCATTTTACCTGGCTGTTTTGGACAGCTGTCGCCAATAAAACTGCTGGTTCAGTAATCGTTACTAAAGCTGTTGCTTTACAACCATTAGAATCAGTTACGGTAATGGTATGCAGCCCTACTGCTAAATCTAAAGCTGTTGCACTTGTTGATGTGCTTCTATCCCAAACATACGTGTATGTACCTGTACCACCGGAAACTGTAACCGTGGCTTTTCCATTTGATTCTCCTTTACATTTTACCGGGCTGTTTTGAGTTGCTGTTGCTGTTAACAATGTTGGTTCAGTAATTGTTACTGTAGTAGATATTTTACAACCATTCTTGTCTGTAATTGTAACGGTATGTAATCCTGCAGCTAAATCTGTTGCTGTAACAAGTTTTGAACTACTACTCAAACCCCAATCATATGTATAAGGTGATGTTCCTCCAGAAGCGGTCACAGTGGCTGATCCATCAGACCCTCCAAAGCATTTTACAGAACTATTTTGAATGGCTGTTGCCGATAAAACAGTTGCTGGCTGGGTGATTGTTATTTGTGCCGTATCCGTGCAACTTGTAGGCGTAGCCGAATCTCTTACTGTTACCGTATATGTCCCAGCAGCTAAACCGGTTGCTGTTGCCGTGGTTTGTGAACCAGCATTAACGTCCCATAAATAGGTATAGGGTCCAGTTCCACCAGCTCCTATAGCAGTGGCTTCACCATCAGAACCTCCAAAACAACTTACCGCTTTAACTGTTGCAGTTACAGTACATTGCCCATTTGCATAAGCAACCATAAGAAAAAAGAAGAGAAATTGAAATACTTTAAATCTAAAATACAGCATGGATTGATTCTTAGATATTTTATAATTAGCATATTTATATCAAATATATAATAATTCGTGTATTAACAAGTATTATTATTTAAAAAAAACAATTTTTATACTTTTTTTACAAAAAAAAGACTTTAAATTCATTCCTGCCTTAAAAAAATAAAGGTTTTTACATACTATTTAACAGAAAATTTGATGTTTGAAACAAAATAAAGCAATAATAAATTCCGGTCTTAAACACCTCTTAATATACCATATTAATATACCATACTAAAAACTAGACAGGATTGGTTTTGGTTGTCGGTTTGTTGAAGTTCTCCACTATTTTAGTAAAAAGAACTTTAATAGGTTGTCGGTTCAAGTTTCGAAACATTTTTTTAACATATAACATTTAACTCTTTTACTGAATCGCCCTCACCACATCGTGTTTGGTAATGATGTGAAATTTATCGTTGCCCAGATTTACCAGCACAGCACCATTGTCTCGGTTGATGAGTTTTGAAATCTGATCGATGGAAGTATCGCTTTTCACTATTGGAAAAGGCGCCCGCATCACTTCTTTTATCGGTTTGTTGGCGATGTTCTTGTCGTCGAAGTACAAACGAAACAAATCACTTTCATCCACCGACCCCACAAATCCGTCAACATCAGTTACAGGTATTTGGGAAATATCATTATGGCGCATACGCTCAATGGCGTGGGAAACCAATTCTTCCGTTTTTACGGTAATCATAGGAATATCTATCCGGTCTCTGATTAAATCGATGGCCACTTTTTTTTCATCGTCCAAAAAACCACGTTCCCGCATCCATTCGTCGTTAAATATTTTCGCCACATAGCGGCTGCCATGGTCGTGAAAAAGCACCACCACCACATCGTCTTTGGTGAAATGTTCTTTCAACTGCAACAATCCTTTTACCGCGGAACCCGCTGAATTCCCCACAAATATGCCTTCTTCCTTGGCAATTTTGCGTGTATAAACCGCCGCATCCTTGTCGGTGACTTTGGTAAATCCGTCGATTACGCTGAAATCCACGTTTTTAGGCAGAATATCTTCTCCGATACCTTCGGTGATGTATGGATAAATTTCATTCTCGTCGAAAATGCCCGTTTCGTGGTACTTTTTAAAAACCGAGCCATAAGTATCTATTCCCCAGATTTTAATGGCAGGATTTTTCTCTTTTAAATATTTTCCAACACCCGAAACAGTTCCTCCGGTGCCAACACCCGTAACAAAATGGGTAATTTTTCCATCGGTTTGTTCCCATATTTCTGGTCCGGTTTGTTCATAATGCGCCAAAGAATTCGATGGATTGTCGTATTGGTTTACGTACCAAGAATTTGGGGTTTCTTCAGCCAAACGTTTCGAAACAGAATAATAAGATCGCGGATCATCGGGCCCTACATTCGTCGGACAAACCACCACCACAGCACCCACAGCCCTTAAAATATCCATTTTTTCTTTGGATTGTTTGTCGCTGATGACACATATTAATTTATACCCTTTAATAATGGCCACCAAAGCCAATCCCATTCCTGTATTTCCAGAAGTGCCTTCAATAATGGTTCCTCCAGGCTTTAACACCCCCTGTTTTTCGGCATCTTCAATCATTTTTACGGCCATTCGGTCCTTCACAGAATTTCCCGGATTAAAAGTTTCAACTTTGGCCAATACCAAGGCGTCAATTTCTTTTACAATTTTATTGAGTTTAACCAATGGGGTGTTGCCAATGGTTTCCAATATATTTTTAGCGTATTTCATCTGTTTATTATTTATTTTTTATTGGTACAGCTGCTGTTTGCCTGCCGGCTGGCTGGTTCGCCATTAATCATTTCTGTGTGTATCAAAATTTGTTATGGCTCGTTTCATCTGTCTAGATTTTATTTTTTTAGCGGTAACAGCTGCTGCCGGTTGGCTGGTTCGCTATTAATCATTCGATTGTAAATAAAAATTTGTTATGCTTGATTCATTTTTTTAGTTTTCGAATGCAAATATACGATTTTTGTATAATTGATGTTTTGGATACTTTACCATCCCCCGTCTCCAGATAGCTTATCGGGAGAAATGAAACATAATTTGGAATAATAATTAAACAATTTGAACTTTTTTAATTCCCCCTTCGGGGTTAGGGGGCCTATTCAAACTTAATGGATTTTGCCGGACTTATTTTTGCGATGATGATGGAAGGGATAATTAGCATAGACAAACAAAGTAACAATGTACCTATATTTAATAGGAGAATATACCCAAAATCAATATAGACCGGAACCGTATTTACGTAGTAGGTTGAAGGATCTAAGGTTAAAACACCAAAATATTTTTGAACAAATAGCAGCGTAAGCCCAATAAGGTTTCCCCAAAACAAGCCTTTTATAATAAGGTAGGCCGCATTGTACAAAAATATTTTTCTGATGCTGAAATTGGAACCTCCCAAAGCTTTTAAAATGCCCACCATTTGGGTTCTTTCCAAAATTAGCACCAATAAAGCGGTAATCATATTGATGCCGGCAACCAAAATCATAATGGCGATAATCAGATACATGTTATTGTCGAACAAACTGATCCATTCAAAGATGGAAGGATATTTTTCTATGACACTTTTGCTGTTTAAGACGGAAGCCGTTTGCAAATACACCTGGTCGCTTTTTTGCTGAATCTCATCGAAATTGTTCAATAACACTTCAAATCCACCCACTTCATCATCGTTCCAGCGAT
>DPCK01000032.1 GCA_003516285.1 Lutibacter sp.
AAAGTTTTATGTAAATTTAAATGGCAAACATCCGCGCCAATGGTGGCCGGATTTGTCAATCCAACTTGCGCGTTCATATTAGCGCCATCCATATAAACTTGTCCGCCATTTTCGTGAATAATCTTCGTAATTTCTTTGATTGAACTTTCAAAAACACCGTGAGTTGAAGGATAAGTGACCATTAAGGCAGCCAAATTGTCTTTGTGCAACAAAGCTTTTTCCCGAATATCATCTACATCTATATTTCCTTGTTCGTTAGTTTTGGTAACAATCACCTTAAAGCCGGCCATTACTGCGGATGCAGGGTTTGTTCCGTGTGCTGATGAAGGTATTAAACATATATTTCTGTGTCCATCGCCATTTGNNTAAAAACCGGTTATTACATTCAACGCTTTTTCCAAACCTTTGATGACTTCCTGATATCCTTGTGCTTGTTCAATTGGCACAAATGGATGCATATTTCCCCAACTTGGTGAACTTATTGGAAACATTTCAGAAGCGGCATTCAATTTCATCGTGCAAGAGCCCAGTGAAATCATAGAATGTGTTAATGAAATATCTTTTCTTTCCAATCTTTTGATGAAACGCATCATTTCGGTTTCCGAATGGTATTTTTCAAAAACCTCATTTTCCATAAACGGAGAAGTTCTTGCAAATTTTGACGGAATTGTATTTTCAGAAATTGAATTTAAAACGATTGCTTTTTTGCCTTCTGCTTTAGCCAAGATGGCCAATATTTCATTGATATCTTCTAAATTGGTTGTTTCATTTACAGAAATTCCCACTAAATTTTTTGAAGGATAATAAAAGTTTACTTCATTTTTTTCTGAAATTTCTTTCACCTTCGCGGCATTTGAGACTTCAATTAGCAATGTGTCAAAATAAGTGCTGTTCAATTGTTTTAAACCAAGATCTTTTAACCCTTTATTTAAGGTTGAAGCCAGGTTTTGAATGTTGGTTGCGATGTATTTTATGCCTTTTGGTCCGTGGTAAACGGCATACATACCTGCCATTACGGCCAATAAAACCTGGGCGGTGCAAATATTTGAAGTTGCTTTTTCACGTTTTATGTGCTGTTCTCTGGTTTGTAAAGCCATACGCAAAGCACGATTTCCGTTTTTGTCTACGGAAATGCCAATAATTCGTCCCGGCAAATTGCGTTTATAGTCTTCTTTGGTGGCAAAATATCCTGCGTGCGGACCGCCATAACCCATTGGAATTCCAAATCGTTGCGTAGTTCCAACCACCACATCTGCACCCCATTCGCCTGGAGGCGTTAAAAGAGATAAACTCAATAAATCGGCAGCAACCGCAATTTTTGCATCAACAGCTTTCGCTTTTTCAACAAACGCTGTATAATCATAAATTTGGCCGCTTTTTCCCGGATATTGAATAAGCGCTCCAAATATTTCATCGGTAAATTCAAATTTTTCGTGATTTCCAAAAACAAGTTCAATATTTAATGGAATTGCCCGAGTTTTTAAAACATCGATAGTTTGTGGTAAAACTTCATTGGAAACAAAGAATTTTAAGGCATTTGATTTTATTTTATCTCGAGATCTTGAGTTATATAGCATTAACATTGCTTCAGCAGCCGCAGTTCCTTCGTCCAATAATGAAGCATTCGCTATTTTTAAGCCAGTTAAATCGCAAATCATTGTTTGAAATGTAATCAAAGCTTCCATTCGGCCTTGTGAAATTTCAGCCTGATAAGGCGTATAAGAAGTGTACCAGCTCGGGTTTTCTAAAATATTTCTTTGAATAACCCCGGGAAGTATGGTTGGATGATAACCCAATCCGATATAATTTTTAAACAATTTGTTTTTGCCTGCAAGTTTTTGAATGTGCGTTAAATACTCAAATTCGCTCATCGCTTTTGGCAAATCCAACTCGTGGGCCAATCGAATATCAGTCGGTATTGTTTTGTCGATTAATTCATCCAACGATTGAACACCAATAGTGGCAACCATTTCTTTCACCTCATTTTCTCGAGGTCCAATATGTCTTAAAACAAAGGAATCTGTTCTCATTTATGTTTTGGTATTTTTTTATTTTAATGATCCCAAATTTAATGAAAATTACAGAAAGCACTGCCATTCATATTACTTAATTATAATATTTTGTTAACCAAGAAATCCATTTTGATTTCAAATTGGTACTTTTGTAATATGCGGTTGTTTAAAAAAATAGTTGATTTTTATATTTACAGCAATATCCACGTTGCCTTGGCCGGATTTTCATTGACAAAAATCACCCTGGTTAATTTTGGATTTGAGGATAATTTCACGCCGTTATTTGTGGCTTTTTCTATTCTGATAGCCTATAATTTTATTCGTTTTTACGAAATAAAAAACAACAGATTGAATTGGTTCAAGGATTGGTTTTTTATGAATATAAAAGGAATATTGTTGTTAATGATTTTGTCAATTTTGGGATTGGGTTTTATTTCATTTTTTTCGAATTTCAACCTAAAATCGGTTTTAATTCTTTTCCCCTTTGCTTTTATGACGTTTTTTTATGCTATTCCATTGTTTAAAATAGGAAAATTAGAAGTTTCATTCCGAAATGTCCCGATGATAAAAATCTTTAGTATTGTTATAGCTTGGGCAGGAATTTCAGTATTTTTCCCCATATATGAAGCGAATTACCAATTTACTTCCGCAGTTTATCTGGAATTTTTTCAGCGGATTTTAGTCTTGCTGGCAATTACAATTCCTTTTGATATCCGGGATATGATTACAGATTCAAAATCATTAAAAACCTTGCCGCAAATTTTGGGAATAATCAACGCGAAAGTTTTGGGAACTTTGTTGTTGTTTGGGTTTGTTCTGATGGAAATCTTTAAGGAAAATTTTACGTATTTTGGTTTTTTGATTGTTTTGATAATCGCAATTATTACAGCACTTTTCTTATGGTTTTCCGCGCCAAAACAATCTCGATATTACACCAGTTTTTGGGTGGAATCAATTCCCGTAATTTGGTTGGGATTGCTTATTTTTATCAAATAATAAAAATTTAAAAACATTTTATGGACAATGAAAATCAGCAGTATTTTGCAGTTAATAAAGATACCTGGAACAAAAAAGTAAATATCCATATCAAATCAGAATTTTATGATGTTGATGGCTTTAAAAAAGGAAAAACATCTTTAAACGCTGTAGAATTGGAAGAATTGGGCGAAGTAAAAGGCAAATCGTTGTTGCATCTACAATGTCATTTTGGCCAGGATACTTTAAGTTGGAGCAGGCTGGGAGCCAAATGTACCGGGATTGATATTTCTGACGAAGGCATAAAAAAAGCAAAATTGCTGAATGCAGCATTGGGTTTGGACGCCACTTTTATTGAAAGCAATTTGTATGAGGTGACCAAAAATGTGAAAGGCAAGTTTGATATTGTTTTTACTTCATACGGTGTAATTGGCTGGTTGCCCGATTTAAAAACCTGGGGAGAAATTATTGCGAAAAAGCTTAAAAAAGGAGGCGTGTTTTATTTGATTGAATTTCACCCCATTGTCTGGATGTTCGATTATTTGCAAACACCGCCAAAATTGATTTATCCTTATCAAAATAGTGAGGTGATTTATGAGGAATACAAAGGAACTTACACCAACAGAGATGCTGATATTGTAAGCAAAGAATATGGATGGAACCACGGTTTGGGCGAAGTTGTTTCAGCGTTAACCGCTGCCGGACTTCATATAGAGTTTTTGCACGAATTTGAAAAATCGCCTTATAATATTTTACCGGAAATGGAAGAAACTGAAGATGGAATGTTTGTGCAAAAAGGTGGTGAAAATTTATTTCCGTTGCTGTATTCCATCAAAGCTTCTAAAAAATAAAAGGCTTCCGATTTGGAAGCCTTTTTAGGATATATTTTTTGCGTAAAATTTAGCGAAATTTGCGGTTAACTTATTTTAAAAGTTTTTCGATTTTTTCTCTTTCTTCTTCAGCCAAAGCGCCGTCAACTAAAATTCTGCCGCTGTATTCATCGGTTATGATTTTTTTGCGACTTGAAATTTCAACTTGTCTTTGTGGTGGTATGGTGAAAAATGATCCGCCTGAAGCGCCTCTCTCAATAGAAACAACCGCCAAGCCATTTTTTACATTTGATCTGATTCTGTTGTAGGCCGATAGTAAATTGTCATCTATTAATTCAGCGTATTCTTTAGATTTAGAAACCAAAATATTTTCTTCTTTTTCGGTATCACTCATAATATCATTCAACTCAGCAGCCTTATGTTTAAGCAATTCTTCTTTTCTGGCAAGGTTTACTTTTGTGCCTTCAATCACTTCGTTTTTTTGCTCAATTTTGGCTCTGTGTTCTTTAATTCTTTTTTCAGCCAATTCAATTTCAAGTTCTTGAAATTCAGTTTCTTTGCTGATTGAATTGAATTCTCTGTTGTTACGAACTTTCTTTTGTTGTTCTGTATACTTTTTTACCAATGTGTTTGCTTCATCAATCACCAACTTTTTGTCGGTAATTTCTTTTTTAAGGGCAGCTACTTCTTCGTCTAAATTAACAAGTCTTTTGTTTAAACCAATAACTTCATCTTGTAAATCTTCAACTTCTAAAGGTAATTCACCTCTTACGCTTTTAATTTCATCAATTCTTGAATCAATTAATTGCAAATCATAAAGAGCTCTTAACTTTTCTTCAACAGTAACTTCTTTGCTTTTAGCCATATTATAAGTAATAAATTGGATTTGTATTTTTTTGTGATAAAATGATTGCAAAATTAGGAAATTTTTTTGTAAGAATATCAACTAAAAGATTTTTTGTGAATTGTTCACTTTCGTAGTGCCCAATGTCTGCAATAACCAGTTTATTTTCAGCTTTGTAAAACTCGTGATATTTGATGTCGGCTGTCACATAAATGTCGGCGCCCGCTTCAATAGCTTTTTCAATGGCAAAGCTTCCGGAGCCACCCAAAACAGCGACTTTTTTAATGGGTTTTCCCAACAATTCAGAATGGCGAATACCTTTTGAATTCATCGTTTTTTTTAAGAAATTCAGGAAGTCAATTTCGTCGCTTTCTTTAGCCAATTCACCTACCATTCCTAAGCCAATTTCCTGATTTGTGTTCTCCAAAATAACTATTTCGTAGGCAACTTCTTCGTAAGGATGCGATTCAAAAAGCGCAGAAAGGATATTTCTTTCCTTATGTTTTTCAAAAATAACGCTGATGAAGGTTTCATTTTCCTGATGTAATTTTCCCTTTTCTCCATAAACCGGATTCGAATCTTCTTTTCCTTTAAAAGTTCCGTAACCTTCGGCATTAAAGCTGCAATTTTCGTAATTCCCCACTGTTCCGGCACCAGCGTTAAAAAGTGCCTGTCTCAATTTTTCTGCAGCGGCAATTGGAGCGTAAGTGGTGAGTTTTTTAAGCGTATTTTTTTGCGGGATCAATATTTTTTTGTTTTTCAACCCTAAAACTTCACACATTTTTGCGTTTACGCCTTCAAAAGAGTTGTCCAAAGCCGTGTGCATCGCATAAATGGCAATGTTGTTTTTGAGGGCTTTAATCACCGCGCGTTCCACATAATTTTTTCCGTTCAGTTTTTTCAATCCTGAGAATAAAATGGGATGAAAACTTACAATTAAGTTGCAATTGTTTTCGATGGCTTCATCAACCACAGTTTCTAAGGTATCCAATGTCACCAAAACTCCGGTTACTTCCGTGCTGAAATCGCCCACCAGCAAACCCACATTGTCAAAATCTTCAGCATAATTTAAAGGGGCAATTTCTTCAATACAGGCTGCAATATCTTTAATTTTCATAGGACTAAAATCATTAGGGAAACAAAGATAAAATTTACCAAAGAAAGTTAAAGTAATAATGAATATATTTTCTGATTTTGTTTTGTATTTTCGCTTAAGTGAAGTTTTTAAGAAAAATAGCATTTCCTTTTTCTATATTGTATGGATTAATTACAAGTTTGCGTAATTATTTATACGATGTCGGCCTATTGAAATCTACGCATTTTAAAACGCCTACGATTGTTGTCGGAAATTTAAGCGTTGGCGGAACCGGAAAAACGCCACAAATTGAATATTTAATCGATTTGTTGAAGAGCAACTTTGAAATAGCGGTTTTAAGCCGAGGTTATAAAAGAAAAAGTAACGGTTTTTTAATTGCTGATTCAACAATTTCTGCGGAAATTATTGGCGATGAACCTTTTCAGATTTATTTAAAACACCCAGAAGTTATAGTTTGTGTTGATGCCGACAGAACCAACGGAATCACAAAATTGGAGGAATTGGAAAATCCGCCAAAGGTTATTTTGCTGGATGATGCTTTTCAACACAGAAAAGTTCGGGGCGGATTTAATATCCTTTTGACAACTTACGACAATTTATATGTGAATGACACAATGCTGCCAACCGGCGATTTGCGCGAGAAAGCTTCAGGAGCCAATAGGGCGCAGGCCATCATTGTGACCAAATGCCCTGCTGATATTTCAGAAACAGCACAGTCAGAAATTACCAAAAAGTTACATGCAAAACCGTATCAGCAATTGTTTTTCACCACCATAATTTATGATACGCAGTTAAAAGGCGATTCTAAGTTGGATTTAAGTGAATTGGTAGATTTTGACATTTTATTGGTGACCGGAATTGCAAATCCAAAACCATTAACAGAGTATTTGAAAAGCAAAAAGCTTAATTTTAAACATTTGAAATATCCCGACCATCATCATTTCAGTTTAAATGAAATCACTGAAATAAATTCGGCTTATGAAACGTTAGCATCAAAGAATAAAATAATTTTAACAACAGAGAAGGATTATGTCCGTATTTTTGGAAAATTAAAAAACTTGCATTACATCTCAATAAAAACAATGTTTATAACTCGTAAAAACGAGTTTGACAATCTTATAAAAAATTATGTGGAACAAAGTTCAGGAAACAGTTAAATTCTTACAAAATAAAGGAATTTCAAAAGCAGATTACGGTATTATTTTAGGAACAGGTTTGGGCAATTTGGTGGAGAAAATAGACATTGAACTTTCAATTCCTTACAATGAGATTCCCAATTTCCCGGTTTCAACGGTTGAAGGTCATTCGGGAGAATTGATTTATGGCGCCATTGGCACTAAAAAAGTGATTGCAATGCGTGGCAGATTTCATTATTATGAAGGCTGGACGATGGAACAAACTGTTTTTCCAGTACGCGTGATGAAATTTTTGGGCGTTGAAAATTTAATTGTTTCAAATGCTTCAGGAGGCGTAAATCCGGCTTTTAATGTCGGTGATATTATGTTGATTACCGATCATATTAATTTAATGCCGGTGCATCCTTTACACGGCAAAAATGACGAACGTTTTGGATCGCGTTTTGTTGATATGCACGAAGCTTACAGCAAAAAAATGATTGTTAAAATGGAACAAATAGCGCAAAAATTGGCTATTCCAATTCAAAAAGGGATTTATTTGGCTTTGCAGGGACCAACTTTTGAAACGCCCGCAGAATATAAAATGGTGAAAAATTTAGGCGCTGATGCTGTTGGAATGTCAACCGTACCCGAAGTGATCGTTGCCAAACATATGGGTATGACTTGTTTTGGAATTTCGGTAATTACCGATTTAGGTGTTGAAGGCGTTGTGGAAGCCGTTTCTCACGAAGAAGTTCAAAAAGTGGCCAAAATTGCTGAAAAATCAGTAGGAAAATTAGTTGAAGAATTTATAAAAAATTAAAAATAGTGACAGGTCTTGATTTGTCACTATTTTTCAAAATACAACTGTTTCACAATACCATCCGCAAGTCCAATCTTCGGAACAAAGATTTTATTCGCGCCGCTCCATTCCATAATTGATAAATAAATTTTGGTGGCGGGTATAATTACATCGGCCCTGTCCGGATTTAAGTCTAGCTGCATGATGCGTTCTTCATAACTCAAATTACTCAATAATTCCAATTGGCTTTTTATGTAACTTAAATACAGCGGCTTACCCATTGCTCTTCCTGAGATTTTAAAAATTTTATTGATGTTACCTCCAGAACCAATGACAGAAATTCTTTTTAAGTTTTTCGTATTTTCTTTGACCCATAGCTCAATGTTTTTCCAAATATTTTTAAATTCCTTACTGTCGTCCAACAAACGTACAGTTCCAATTTTAAAGGATTTTGAGTTGACAATTTTTCCTTTTGAGAAAAGGGTTATTTCTGTGCTTCCACCGCCAACATCAACATATAAATAAGAATTTTTAGCAGTAATAACCGTGCTTAAATCTGTGCCAAAAATTATTTTGGCTTCCTGTATGCCATCAATAATGTCAATTTTTACGGAAGTTTTTTCAAAAATTTCTTTGGCAACATCATGTCCATTACTGGCCTCCCGCATGGCTGATGTGGCGCAGGCTTTGTATTTTTGAACGCCGTGAACTTCCATCAATAATTTGAAAGCTTCCATAGCTTTCATCATTCTTATTTTATTTTCTTCTGAAATTTTTCCTTTCAAAAAAGTGTCGGCACCCAAACGAATGGGAACTCGAACCAATGCCGATTTTTTAAAACTTGGTTCTTGGTTTTTATTTTGCTCGGTGATCACGTTTACCAACAACAATCTTATGGCGTTGGAACCAATGTCAATCCCGGCAAGTTTTTCAATTTTCAAAATAGGGTTATTTATAATTTTTAGGAAATTCAGTTAAAAAAGTTTTTCCCAATTTAATGTCTTTCCAATGATTGGTATCGAATTTAATGCCAACAACGCCGCAAGTTGGCACATTATCAACGTGTATACTTCCAAATTTATTCACAAAATCGCTGATGCCGTGATCGTGGCTAAATATGATGGCCGAATCAAATCCGTCGTCCAAAGCTTTTACGGTTTTTATCAAATAACCGTCGCTGAAATTGAACAATGATTTGCTGATCCTCAAATTTGCCAGCGGAAAATTAAAAGTATAGGTAAAAATCATTGCCGTATGCAAAGCCCTGTTTGCACAGCTTGCGATAAATACATCTGGCGTCGCAATTTTTTTTTGCAGTACATTTGAAATTAAATAGGCGTCATTAATTCCGCGTTCTTTCAACGGTCGGTCGATGTCTTTTATGCCTTCATATTCCCAAGAAGATTTTGCGTGCCTAACAATATAAAGTGTTTTCATTTTTTTTTGAGTTTCAAAGTTACTGTTTAAGGAGCCAATCGCTCAATTTTCCAATTAAAATCTTCTTGTAATGTATATCTGATTCTGTCGTGCATACGATTTGGGCGTCCTTGCCAAAATTCAATGCTTATCGGTTTTACTAAAATTCCGCCCCAATGTTTTGGCCGAATAATTTCTTTATTTTCGAATTGTTTTTCAAAGGTTGCCAACCGTTCATCTAAATAACGGCGAGAGGGAACCACTTCACTTTGGTCGGAAGCCCACGCGCCCAATTTGCTTCCATCGGGTCTGGACTCATAATAACCATCGGACAAATTTTCCGAAAGTTTTTCTGCAACACCTTTAATAATAACTTGTCGTTCAATGCCTTGCCAAAAAAAAGACAAACAAACATTTGGATTTAGGGCAATGGCTTTTCCTTTTTCGCTAAGGTAATTGGTGAAAAAAATAAATCCTTCCCAAGTATATTTTTTTAATAAAACAACCCGGGCTTTTGGAAATCCATCTAAGCCAATGGTAGAAACTGTTACCGCATTTATTTCAGAATCTCCTCCAAATTCCTCTACTTCAAAAAACCATTTTTGAAATAATTCCATAGGATTTTCAGAAATTCCCTCTTCAGAAAGTTCGCTTTTTTGGTAATTTTTCCTATAATTGCTTAAATCTTTCTCCATATTGCAAAATTAAAAATCTTTTATGACTTTTCATTGATTTCTTTTTTTGGTGCTTTTATGATTAAAAGTCCAATAAAAGTGATGAATCCGTTTACAATTAAGAGTTCATAGCCAAACACATATCCATTTAATAGTTGGGTTGAATAATCGTTTAAATAATAGGTAATAATCACCGAAAGAATTGCAACAGCCCACACTAAAGAATCTTTTACGGGGATTTTTGTGAAAATTCCAAAAGCAAACAATCCCAAAAGCGGTCCGTATGTATAGGAAGCGACTTGCAACACACTGCTGATCACGTTTTCTTTTAAGACATATCGAAATAGGATGATGACCAAAATTAATACGATTGAAACGGCAATATGTGTCTTTTTTCGAATTGCGGTTTGTTTTGATTTTTCTCGGTTTTCAATGTCAAGGAAATCGACACAAAATGAGGTGGTTAAAGCTGTTAAGGCACTGTCGGCACTTGAATATGCAGCAGCAATCAATCCTAAAATAAAAAAGATGCCAATGTAAATACCCAAATCGCCTTGAAGCGCGATTTCGGGAAATAACAAGTCGGTTTTAACCGAGCCGTCAACAACCGGCGTTGCAATGCCAAATTTTTCGGCATAAATAAACAACAAAGCGCCCAAAATTAAAAATATAAAATTGACGACAATAAGCACCAATCCAAGTGAAATGACGTTCCATTGCGCCTCTTTGGTATTTTTGCAAGTCAGGTTTTTTTGCATCATATCCTGATCCAATCCGGTCATCCCAATGGCAATAAACATTCCGCCAAAAAATGATTTTAAAAAGTGTTTTTTGTCACTAAAATCATCGGTAAATATGATTTGGCTGTATTGTTTAAATTCNNACAATGGTTTTTATTCCGCCTTTAAAAGTATAAATCCAAATCAGGAAAATAGAGAATATAACGGTGATTTCAAAAGGAACATTCCAAGCATCGAAAATGTAATATTGTAACACTGAAGCCACTAAAAATAACCTGAAAGCTGAGCCTAAAACCCTGGAAACAAAAAAGAAAAAAGCGCCTGTTTTGTGTGAAGTTGGCCCAAATCGATGTTTTAAAAACTCGTAAATTGAAGTAACCTGCATATTATAATAGATGGGAATCAGCACATAAGCGATGACCAAATAACCAAACATATAGCCAAAAACGATTTGCAAATAGCTAAACTGGGAACTTTGCACCCAGCCTGGAATTGAAATAAAAGTTACGCCGGAAAGGGAAGCGCCCACCATTCCAAAAGCGACAATGTACCAGGGTGATTTTTTGTTCGCTTTAAAAAAAGTGTCATTATTGTCGGTTTTCCCAGTAAAATAGGCAATGATAAGCAGCATACAAAAATAAATGGCAATCAGGGAAAGGATATAAATTGGCTTCATTGACTTATTTTGATTTTAGAATTAACAAAGAAAGCAAAATTATTGGGAATATCTTTCCTAATTGTATATTTGCACTATGAATTTTTCTTCAAAAATTTTGGAAAATGCCGTAAATGAAGTTGCTCAATTGCCCGGAATAGGCAAAAGAACGGCTTTGCGATTGGTGTTGCATTTGTTAAAGCAACCGGCGTCTCAAACGCATCAATTGGCGACTGCACTTAATAAATTGGTTGACGAGATTAAATTTTGTGAAAAATGCCACAATATTTCCGACAAGGATATTTGTGAAATTTGTTCAAATTCCTCCCGAAATTCTGAAATTATTTGCGTGGTTGAAGATGTGCGCGATGTAATGGCCATTGAAAACACCTCGCAATTTAGAGGATTGTACCACGTTTTGGGCGGAAAAATTTCTCCTATCGAAGGCATTGGTCCGCATAATTTAACCATTGACAGCTTGATTGAAAAAGTAAAATCGGGAACTATAATAGAGGTTATTTTTGCATTAAGTTCCACTATCGAGGGCGATACCACAAACTTTTATATTTACAGGCAATTGGAAAATTTGTCTATCAAAACTTCAACCATAGCGCGTGGAATTGCAGTGGGCGATGAGCTCCAATATGCCGATGAGGTTACGCTGGGAAGAAGTATTGTGAACCGAATTCCGTTTGATAAATCTTTTTAATTTAATGATTTAGTTGTCTTTCTCTATATAAATTCTTGCATCAACCGCGAAAATTTCTTTTGAATTTCCAAAAAGCGGATTTAAATCGAACTCCACAATTTCCGGTGCGGCCATTAATAAATCAGAAACTTTCACCACAATTTCCGCAAACAAATCTTCATTCACACCTTCCTGATTTCTGATTCCCTGAATTATTTTGTACGATTTTAAATTTTGAATCATTGCTGATGCTTCCATTTTTGAAACCGGCGCCAGTGCCACATTGATATCTTTTAAAACTTCAATGTAAATGCCGCCCAAACCGCACAAAACCAGATGTCCGAAATTTCCTTCTTTTTTAGCACCGATAAACAATTCCATTCCTTTTTTCATTGGCTGAATCAATACCGCTTTCGCGCCTTCAATTTTCATAATTTTATTGAAAGATTCTGTTAATTTTTTTACAGAATTGATATTTAAAAAAATACCGCCCACATCCGATTTGTGAATCGGGCCAACCACTTTCATCACCACAGGAAAACCAAGTTTTAGTGCCTCACTCAAACAACCGCTTTTTGTGGTGCAAACCGCCTCGTTTACCAAAGGAATTTTTGCCGCCAATAACAATTCTTTTACCTGCTGAGGTGTTAAATAACCATTTTTAGCAGTATTTATAATGGATCTGATTGTTTCTAAATCAAGATTTATTTTTATTTTTTCTGCAGAAATTGGTTTTTCAGTTTTATATATTTTGGCCAAAGCGTTTCCAAACAAAACTTCGTCAGGAAAATTGATGTTTCCTTTTGCAATAAAATAATCGATTTCCTTTTTTACGTTTACTACGGAAGGCAATACCGGAAAAATAGGTTTTTTGCAATCGCGCATTTTTTTGTCCAGCACGTCGTAAATGTCATAGACTTCAAACAAACCCGGACTTCCGAAAATAACCACCATCGCATCAATTTCTGAAAATTTGTTTTCACAATAATCAATAATGGTTTCCAGTTGTTCCGCATTTCCAGTCGCCAAAAAATCAATCGGATTTGAAACGGAAGAGCCCAAAAATAATTTATTCAGCAATGCTTTGCTTGCTTTTCCGGTAATTTCAGGAACGTTCAGTCCGTTTTTGGACAACGCATCGGTAAGCATCACTGCAGGTCCTCCGGCGTGGGTAATAATCGCAATATTTTTGCCTTTTAATTCCTGGTGCATAAAAATTCCGGCAACGGTAATCAATTCATTTCTTCCGTAGCAACGAACAATTCCAGCTTTTTTAAACAAAGCATCCACCGCAACGTCAGAATTGGCCAATGCGCCTGTGTGCGAACTCGCCGCCCTGCTTCCTGCCGAGGAACTTCCTGCTTTTATGGCGGCAATTTTACAGCCTTTCGAAATTAATGAAGCAGCGTGTTTTAATAGTTTTTGCGGATTCTCAATGCTTTCAATATATAATAATTTCACTTCCGAACTTTTTCCGTTTTCAAAAGTTTCATCCAAATGTTCCAAGACTTCTTCAACGCCAATTTGCGCGGAATTCCCAACAGAATAAACACTTGAAAACGTCAATCCGGTTGCCATGGCGGCTTCCATAATAAATACGGCGGTTGCGCCCGACCCAGAAATAAAATCGACTCCTTTTGGGTTTAATTTTGGAATTGGCGTGGTAAATACGCCTGCATAATTTGTGTTGATCAACCCGATATTGTTAGGACCCAAAAGTGTTCCGCCAACAGCGTTTATTTCTTGAACTAGCTGTTCTTCCAGTTTTTTGCCTTCAGCATCTTTTTCTCCGAAGCCAGCTGAAAAAATAATAAATCCTTTGGTATTTTTTTGTTGCGATAAAATTTGAACCGTTTCCAAGGTAAATTTTGCGGCAATGGCGATAATCGCCAAATCAACCTGCGGAATTTCAGCTATATTTTGATAGCATTTTAATCCTTGAACTTCCGTTTCTTTCGGGTTAACTGCAAACAATTCACCTTTGAAATTGTGGGCGATTAAATTTTTTAAAACGCTTCCGCCAGGTGTGTGAATATTGTTTGAAGCACCAATAACAACAATGCTTTTGGGATTTAGTAATTCTTTGTTCAGCATCAGAAAATTAGGGTTTAGGAAACGATTTCAGCGGCAATTTCTTTGCCTTTTAGGTAAGCTTCCAGGTTTTTTGCAACAATGCGTTCGCCTTTTCTTTCAAATAACGTGGCAATCGCTTTTTGGAAACTTTCATCGCTTAAAGGTATTAAGGATGAAGCCGCGCCCAATAAAACAATATTGGTTGCCTTTGAATTTCCCAAATCTTTTGCAATTTTCATCGCATCAATTAAAATATGGTTTTTATGCGATTTTATTTCGTCGTAAACAGCATTCAATTCCGGATAATTGCTGATATTTTCAAACGGATTGGAATCGGTGATCAAATAGCCGTCTTTTTTCAGAAATGGCAAATAGCGCAACAATTCCATAGGTTCCACAGAAATAATCATATCTGCTTTTCCCTGAGGAATTAAATCGGAATAAATGGGTTGGTCCGAAATCCGCACGTGAGATTGCACGGCACCGCCACGTTGGCTCATTCCATGCACTTCCGATTGTTTGATGTGTAAATTATTATCCAAAGCAGCTGTGTCTAAAATGGCCGCAATGGTCAAAATTCCTTGTCCGCCAACGCCGGCTAAAATGATGTTTATTTTTGAGTGCATAATTTAATTTATTGACACGTTTGTATATTCTTTTAATTTATCTTTTTTCTCCTTCGGAAGCTGAACGCAAGGACGCTGTGAAATAACCACAGAAACGCCTTTATAATTTATTTCTTCACGAATGATATCAATGTTTTCCTGTAAATTTTTATGAAGCGGCGTGATAATTTTTAAATGATCGTCTTCAATACCCAAGCCTTTGCAAA
Organism: Lutibacter sp.; assembly: GCA_003516285.1. Classification (GTDB taxonomy): domain Bacteria; phylum Bacteroidota; class Bacteroidia; order Flavobacteriales; family Flavobacteriaceae; genus Lutibacter. The sequence goes on from DPCK01000032.1 coordinate 14,753, forward strand.
TTGAAATTAACCTGCCTGAAGCCGCTGAATCCTGAGCGCCGGTCATCGCAATCGCTGAATTGTCGGAAATAATAACGGTGATTGGTGTTTTTTCAATGATGGCATCCAACAAACCGGTCATGCCCGAATGTGTAAAAGTGGAATCGCCAATAACCGCAATTGCAGGATGAATTCCCGCATCGGATGCGCCTTTTGCCATCGTGATGGAAGAGCCCATTTCAATTAAGGTATTGATACTTTCATAAGGCGACAAAACGCCTAAAGCAGAACAGCCAATATCGCCAAATACCTGTTGATTTTCTGTTTCCTTTTTTATGGCATTGATGGCATTAAATAAATCGTTGTGGCCGCAGCCTACGCACAATTGCGGCGGCCGGCCCATCACCACTTTTGGCAACTTGTCATTAATTACGATGTCAAATCCTAATGCATTTGCAATATTATCGGGATTTAGTTCTCCAACACGCGGAATATTGCCGCTTAATCGTCCGATTACTTTTCTGTTTTCGCCTAAGAAGTCGGAAATGGCTTCTTCAATAAAAGGATAGCCGTCTTCTAATACCAATATTTTTTCGCAAGTGTCAAACAAATGTTTTATGGGTTCTTTTGGCAACGGATATTGCGAAATTTTTAAAACCGGATAAGGGCAATTGCCTTCCTCGAAATTTTCCATCAAATAATTATAGGCAATGCCTGACGCAATAATTCCGATGGTTTTATTAGTGCCTTCATAGAATGTATTATACTCACTATTTTCTGAGATTTCAAGCATATCTGGCTGAATATCAACCAAATGTTTGTATCGGACACGCGCATGCATTGGAATCAACTGAAATTGCGTTGAAATTTTTGGCAAATGAATGGTGTTTTGTGCAATCATTTCACCGGTAACAACACCGGCTCTTGAATGAGACAATCGGGTTACCAATCTAATTAAAACGGGTATTCCCAATTTTTCAGACAACTCAAACGCATATTTTGTGATGTTGTAGCATTCTTGTTGGTTGGAAGGCTCCAACATAGGAATCATGGCAAATTTGCCATAATAGCGGGAATCTTGTTCGTTTTGGGACGAATGCATCGAAGGGTCATCAGCCACAACAACCACCAATCCACCGTTAATACCGGAAACTGACATATTCATAAACACATCTGCCGCCACGTTTAAACCCACGTGTTTCATCACCACCATCGATTTTTTTCCCGCGTATGACATACCGAGTGCGGCTTCCATTGCGGTTTTTTCGTTGACAGACCAAGAGGAATGTATATTTAATTCTTGCGCTATTTTTGATTTTTGTATATATTCGGTTATTTCGGTAGAAGGCGTTCCCGGATAGGCGTAAACACCTGACAATCCAGCATCAATGGCGCCTTGTGCCAACGCTTCATTACCCAATAGAAGTTTTTTCATAAATTTCTTTGTTAAAATTGTAATTATAATGCCACAAATTTATGAAAACGTTTTCGTATTTTGTATGATAAAAATCAATCGAAAGTTTATAACTTATTGATAAACAAACTATTATATATTCAATAAATGTATCGAATATTTGAATAATATTGACTTAATCGATATTTAATATATGTTTAATATAAAAAATTAATAAATTATTGAATATTTCATAATTTTTGTATGAAATTTTAACTGTTTTTTGAACTATTTATTTAACGGTCGTTAAGAAGCGACTTTGATAAAAACATATTTAAATCTCAATGGCGCGGATTTGTAATTCGTGGGTGATGTAAACTTATCAATACCTAATTCCTGCCAGACGGCGCTGGGCTAAAATTTTTATAACTATTTCGCCCAATCTTCAATCCAACCCGACAATGTTTTTGCCCAATTGTCATTGTCATTTAAGCAGGGAATCATATTAAATTCCCCACCACCATTTTCCTTAAATGAATGTTTGGCTTCCAACCCAATTTCTTCCAAAGTTTCCAGGCAATCAGAAACAAATGCGGGCGTTACCACCGCTAATTTTTTCAGGCCATTGATGGCGAAGTTGTCAATGGTTTTATCGGTATAAGGCTGAAGCCAAGGATCACGTCCTAAGCGAGATTGAAAAGAGGTGCTGTAACTGCCTTCTTTTAAATTTAATTTTGCGGCAACACTTTTAGTTGTTTCATAACATTGATGGCGGTAGCAAAACTCGTGGGCTGCCGATGGTGTATTGCAGCAACTGCCGTCGATTTTACAATGCGATTTGGTGACATCCGATTTTTTGATGTGTCTTTCCGGAACGCCGTGATAGGAAAAAAGTAAATGTTCGGGCTCAAGTTTTGTCAATTCATTTTGAATCCTATCGCTTAAAGCTTCAACATAATCTGGTTGGTTGTAAAATGCGGGAACCATCGTTAATTTAATATTCGGGAACTGTTTTTTCACAATTTTTTTTGCCAAGACTTCAATGGTTTCTGTAGTTGCCATCGCAAATTGCGGATAAAGCGGAATCAGTAAAATTTCATCTACGCCTTGCTCTGCTAATTTTTGAATGCCGCTTTTCATAGACGGATTTCCGTAACGCATCGCCAATTCAACAGGAATATTGGTGTTTTCTTGCACTTTTTTGTGTAATCTTTGAGAAAGCACAATTAAAGGAGAGCCTTCATCCCACCATATTTTTTTATAGGCTGCTGCCGATTTTTTTGGTCGGGTATTTAAAATAATGCCTTTCACCAAAAATGCGCGAAACAAATACGGAACATCAATGACCCGTTCATCCATTAAAAATTCATCCAAATAATTTCGTACATCTTTTGTTGAAGTGCTGTTTGGCGATCCTAAATTTACTAATAAAGCTCCTTTCATTGATTTGGTTTCATTATGATTTTGAAAATTGTTTTGGTGTAATGTCGAATTTATTTTTAAAAGCGGCAATAAAATGGCTGGAAGCGCTGTAACCTAAATGAGAGGCTATTTCGTTCACATTCATTTGTTGTTCCTGCAGCAATGTTCTAGCCAAATCCATTTTATAATTCAATAAATATGTAAAAACGGGAACGCCGTAAATTTCCTTAAAGCCAGTTTTTAATTTTTTGATATTTAAGCCGACTTCCTTTGCCAAATCGGTCAGTGAAGGCGGGTTGTTCATATTGGTAATAATCAGCTGTTTTGCCTGTTTTATTTTGCTGGCGGTTTCTTCATTGGAAATATAAGGGCAATTTTCAGTTTCATTTTCAGAAGATTGGCTGAAATAATAACTCAGCAATTCGTAAACTTTACCCTTAATGTAAATTGGCCTAAGCAAATCATTTGTTTGTCGGGTTCTTAATTGGTTCAAAATTAATTTTATGGAAGAATTGGTTTCTTTTGGTTCAATTATTGGATTTTCTCCCTTTAAACTGCCATAATTAAATAAAACGGTTCCATTAATGGAAAATAAGGAATGAAAATGTTCAATGGAAATTAAAATGGCCAGCAACTCAGAATTTGGAGGCAACTTAAAAAGCAGGTCCATTTTTTCATCCTTAAAATAAACCATACTCGAATTGCCTTCAGCCAAAGGCATCACGCAATGCTCAAATTTGAAAGCAACTTTACATTCATTATTGCAGCAAAAATAAATTTGAATGTAATTTTTGGTTAAAGAAAGTTTATAAAACTCATCGTTATCCGACAAGTTATTTAAATTAAAAACTTTAAAAGTGTCCGTTTCATTAAAAATAAAATGGGTACTTTTGTCGATATTTTTGTAATTTTCTAAATTGGATTTCATAAGATATTTTTATGAATTAACTTTAAAACCAAGGCAAAAATAGGAATAAAAAACCATACAAAAAAACATCCGTACAATAAAAATATGATAAAAGTCATAGTTTTTGAAGCCTTATTTTGCTGACATTTATCATACTTTTATTCAATTCTTGCTTATTTAGAAGTATTATAAATTAGGTGTGGTAACTTATGTCGATAATAATAGTACTTTTACCGATGTTTTGTAGAATTATATCTTCGTACTTTTGACGACACTTATTGATAACACTATTTTTATGAGTCAAGAAAACATACCTACAAAATTATACTGTGTAGGGTTAAGTTATAAAAAAGCGGATGTAAAAGTGCGAGGCACTTTCAGTATCACTAAAGATAATCAAAAATTATTATTAGAGGAGGCAAAAGAAAAAGGGATCGATGGGATTTTTGTTTTGTCTACCTGCAATAGGACTGAGATAACCGGCTTTGCGAAACATCCTTTTGAATTGATCAGTTTAATCATCAAATATTCAAATGGCAGTGTTGAAGATTTTATCAAGGTTTCTTATGTTTATAAAAACAAAGATGCCGTAAGACATTTGTTTAAAACAGGAACTGGTTTGGACAGCCAAATTTTAGGCGATTACGAAATTGTCGGACAATTAAAGGAATCATTTAAACAAGCCAAAATTGCAGGCACCACCAATGCCTATTTAGAGCGTTTGATGAATTTGGTTTTACAGGCGAGCAAAGATGTTAAAAACAATACCCAATTAAGTTCAGGCACAACTTCTGTTGCTTATGCTGCCATTCATTATATTATGCAAAATATTCCTGATTATAATGAGAAGAAAATTCTTATTTACGGATTGGGCGACATCGGAAAAAATACCTGCAAAAATGTGTTGGGGTACACTTCAAACAAAAATGTGACGCTTATTAACAGAACCCACGACAGGGCTTTGGAATTTAAAGCGGAACATCCTGAAATTACCGTAAAAAATTATGCCGATTTAACTAAAGAAATTGAAGATACCGATATTTTAATCGTTTCAACGGGTGCAGATGTTCACACAATAAGCCCGGTACATTTAAAATCTGGCAAAGAAATATTGATTTTAGATTTGTCAATGCCTGAAAATGTTGATATTACTGTTAAAAATATTGACGGTGTTTCTTTGGTAAATGTTGATGAACTATCAAAAATTACGGATCTGACCATTGAAACACGTAAAAATGAAATTCCTGCAGCCGAAGCCATCATTCAAAAATATAAAGGTGAATTTAACGACTGGATTGAACAACGCAAATATGTGCCGGCCGTTAATGCTTTAAAAGAATCCCTTCGAATCATACAACATGATGAAATTGATTTTCACTCCAGAAAGCTGGAAGGTTTTAATGTTGAACATGCAGAGTATATAACAAATAGGATGATTCAAAAGATTACCACACAATTTGTTAAACATTTAAAAGATGAAGACACTTCGGTTGATTTAAGCATTAGCGTTATCAGTAAAATGTTTAATATTAAAGAGATGATCTTAAATGAGAATGATTAAAATAGGAACAAGAGCAAGTCAACTGGCCTTATGGCAAGCAAATTTAGTTAAAACACAACTTGAAAATTTAGGATACCAAGCCCAAATTATTGAAATAACATCAACCGGTGATGAGGTTTTAGACAAGCCATTACATCAAATTGGTGGTTTTGGGTTGTTTACAAAAACGCTGGATAATGCAATGCTTCGCGGAGAAATTGATATCGCGGTGCACTCTTTAAAAGATGTCCCAACCGATTTGCACGAAAAAATTTCACAGGCTGCCGTGCTGGAAAGAGCCAATATCAGCGATGTTTTGGTGCTTAAAAACAATACCGACTTTTTAAAAAATCAGGAAAACGCTACAATAGCTACGGGAAGTTTAAGACGAACCGCGCAATGGTTGCATAAATATCCAAAACATACCATTACCGATTTAAGGGGAAACGTAAATACGCGTTTGCAAAAATTGATTGACAACAATTGGAACGGCGCTATTTTTGCCGCAGCCGGATTGGAACGCATTGAATTGCTGCCTGAAAATCATATGATGCTGGACTGGATGATTCCTGCACCAGCACAAGGCGCCATTATGATCACCGCTTTAAAAGCTGATCACGAAACCCTTGAAATTTGCGCCAAAATAAACCATAAAGAAACCGAAATTGCTGTTGCAGTTGAACGTCAATTTATGAAAACCCTGGAAGGCGGATGTACTGCCCCAATTGGCGGAAATGCTAAAATAGCTGGTGACAACATCAGTTTTAAAGGAATTTTAATTGCCATTGACGGTTCGGAAAAGGTTGAAGTTGAAAAATCAGTGCCATTGAGTGAATGGAATAATTTGGGCAAAATTTGTGCTGAAGAAGTGTTGAATAAAGGCGGAAAAAAATTAATGGAAAGCATAAAAGCTGAAATGAAGAAATAGATGAATACCAAAAAAAAAATCCTGTCCACCAAAAAACTTTCCCAAACGCAAAAGGAACTTCTAAAAAACTTTATGGTAGATGAAATTGAATTGATTGAGATCTCTTTCAACACTTCAATTAAACTTCAGAATCCAATCAAAAATGCGGTTTTCACAAGTAAAAATGCCATAATTGGTGTTTTCAACCAGTTTTCTTCGGATGAATTGAAATTTGAAAACGTGTATTGCGTTGGCGACAAAACGGCGCAATTTTTAGAGGAGAAAAACGTTAAAGTAACTGTAATAGCGCATTCAGCAGAAGAATTAGCAGACGAAATATTGCTGAATAAAGACATTGATGAGGTTTATTTTTTCTGCGGAAATTTAAGACGCAATGAACTGCCAGAAATTTTAACCGAGAATAATATTAAGGTGAATGAAATTGAAGTGTACACTACCAATTTCAAACCTGTTAAAATAAAAAACACTTATGATGGCATTTTATTTTTTAGTCCGTCATCCGTAAAAAGTTATTTATCAAAAAATACCGACACCCAAAGCGTTGCTTTTTGTATCGGAAACACAACTGCTGCTGAAGCCATCGACGATTTTGAAAATGTATTTGTGGCCGATGAACCTACGGTAGAAAATGTAATAGAATCTGTAAATCAATATTTTGATTATGAATAGAACAAGACGCCTACGTAAAACTGAAAATATTCGTCGTTTGGTAAGGGAAAACAGACTTACCGTTGACGATTTAATTTATCCTTTGTTTATTGAAGAAGGGACAAATATTGAAACTGAAATTGTTTCCATGCCTGGTATCAAAAGATGGTCATTAGACCGGATTTCAAAAGAACTGGATGAGGTGGTTGCACTGGATATTCCGGCAGTATTGCTTTTCGGAATTCCTTCAAAAAAGGATGAAATTGGTTCTGAAACCTGGAACGATAACGGAATTATGCAAAATGCCATCCGTTTCATCAAAAAAAATTATCCAAATTTATATGTCATTACAGATGTTTGTTTTTGCGAATACACCAGTCACGGTCATTGTGGCGTAATTCACAATAACGATGTCGACAATGATGCTACGTTGCCAAATATTGCCAAACAAGTGATCTCTCACGCAAAAGCAGGTGCGGATATGGTGGCGCCATCCGGAATGATGGACGGAATGATTGCAACCATCAGAGAAGCGTTGGACAATACAGGTTTTTATGATCTTCCTATTATGTCTTACGCGGTAAAATACGCATCAGCCTATTATGGTCCGTTTAGAGATGCTGCAGATTCTGCGCCAACTTTTGGAGACCGAAGAACTTACCAAATGGATTCGTCAAACAGAGATGAAGCATTGCGTGAAGCCACTTTTGACGACCAGGAAGGTGCCGATATACTGATGGTAAAACCGGCTTTGGCTTATTTGGATATTATAAGAGATGTAAAAAATAATTTCGACCGTCCGGTCGCCTGCTATAATGTGAGCGGTGAATATGCGATGATTAAAGCAGCTGCTGAAAAAGGTTGGATTGATGGAGATCGGGTTATGATGGAAAGTTTATTGTCCATGAAAAGGGCAGGAGCCGATATTATCATCACCTATTTTGCAAAAGACGTCGCCAAATTATTATTGAAACGTTAATTACAGCTAACTACTTATAAAATGAAACTAGAAAAATCAGTAGAATTATATACAAAAGGTAAAAAGAACTTGGTGGGAGCGGTAAACTCTCCCGTTCGGGCTTTTAAATCTGTTGGTGGCGTTCCTATATTTATCGACAGGGCGAAAGGCAGCAAAATTATTGACGTTGACGGAAACGAATACATCGATTTGGTATTGTCTTACGGGCCAATGATATTGGGACACAGAAACAGTAAGGTTGAATCAGCGGTAAAAAAAGCCTTAAAAAAAGGAACTACTTTTGGCGCTTCAACAGTGGGCGAAATTAAATTGGCCAAAATTGTTTGTGATGCATTCCCTGGAATGGATAAAGTTCGCTTTGTGAGTTCCGGAACGGAGGCAGTTTTTAGCGCCATTCGTTTGGCCAGAGCTTTCACAGGAAAAAATAAAATAATCAAATTTGCAGGCTGTTATCACGGACATGCGGATGATATGCTGGTTGCCGCCGGTTCAGGTTTGGTAACGTTAAGCATTCCGGGAAGTAAAGGTGTACCGCCGGAAGCCGTTGCAAATACATTAATTGCGGAATACAACAATATTGACAGCGTTGAGCAACATTTAGCGAAGCACGAAGATATTGCCGCTATAATCATTGAACCAATTGCCGGCAATATGGGTGTTGTAAATCCGACCCAAGAATTTATGGAAGAGTTAAGAGAATTAACCAAAGCAAGTGGTGTTCTTTTAATTATGGATGAAGTTATGACCGGATTTCGTTCCAAATTTGGAGGAGCCCAAGAATTGTTGGGTGTTGAAGCCGATATCACTTGTTTGGGTAAAGTTGTTGGCGGAGGTTTTCCTGTTGGTGCTTATGGCGCCAGAAATGAAATTATGGAAATGGTGTCGCCTTTGGGAGATGTGTATCAGGCAGGCACTTTATCGGGAAATCCAATTGCTATGGCTTGTGGTATTGCAACATTAACTGAATTGAAAAAACAAAATCCGTATGCTGCTTTCGAAAAAACAGCTTCATTTTTGGAAAGGGCATTATTGAAAGCTGCTAAAGAAAACGGAATTGATTTGCAGGTAAACCGATTTGGATCCATGATATCACCATTTTTTACCAAAGAAAAAGTGGTTGATTTTAAAACAGCGCTTACTAGTGATACCAATAAATTTAAAACATTCTTTTGGAAAATGATGGAAAACGGCGTGTTTTTGCCTCCATCTCAATTTGAAGCTTGGTTTTTAGGAACCGCAATAAGCAAAAGAGATATTTATAAAGTAAGAAAGGCGATTGATATTGCCATGAAAGCTGTAGCGAACAAGAAAAATGTAGCAGGTAACTAGTAGCAAGTATTATGCATAATTTCAAAGAACTGAATATTTGGAATGAAGCTAAAGATTATTGTGTATTAATTTATAAGGTTACCTCTAATTTTCCTGCTTCAGAAATTTATGGAATTACATCTCAAATAAAAAGAGCTGTAGTCTCAATTCCTTCTAATATTGCTGAAGGAGCTGGAAGAAATTCAGATAAGGATTTTTCTAGATTTATTGCAATTTCTCTAGGATCATCCTTTGAGTTAGAAACACAGTTAATTATTGCTAATGAACTCGATTTTATAGATAATGAGAAACTTAAAGAACTAATAAAGTCATTAAGTAAAATTCAAAAAATGCTTGTGAATTTTCAAAAACATTTAAATAAATAATTAAATAAATAATTAAATAATTAACAGGTAGTAAGAATATGGTATCAAGTTTTGAAAATGAATACTATATGCCAGATACCAAATACAAGATACTAATTACAAGATACCAAACAATGATTAAAAACGATTTATATTTAAGAGCCTTAAAAGGAGAAATAGTTGAGCGTCCGCCAGTTTGGATGATGCGTCAGGCAGGGAGATTTTTACCTGAATTTAGAGAAATTCGGGATAAATATGATTTCTTTACGCGTTGCAGAACTCCTGAATTGGCTTCGGAAATTACCGTGCAGCCTTATCGCAGATTTGGCATGGATGCGGCTATTTTGTTTTCGGATATTTTAGTGATTCCGCAGGCGATGAATATTGAGGTGGAAATGAAAGAAGGAACAGGCCCTTGGTTGCCAAAACCAATTCGTACCCAAAGAGATGTTGACCATGTGATTGTGCCAGATGTTACTATTGAATTAAAGTACGTAATGGATGCTATTAAAGCCACCAAACAAATGCTGAATGATGAAGTTCCGTTAATTGGTTTTGCCGGTTCTCCGTGGACAATTTTATGTTATTGTGTTCAAGGTCAGGGTTCTAAAACTTATGATATTGCCAAAGAATTTTGTTTTACCCAACCAATTGCAGCACATACTTTATTGCAAAAAATTACCGATACCACCATTGCTTATTTGAAAGAAAAAGTAAAAGCAGGCGTTGATGCAGTCCAAATTTTTGATTCTTGGGGTGGCATGTTGTCACCAGTTGATTATCAGGAATTTTCATGGAAATACATCAATCAAATTATTGAAGCATTAAAAAATGATGCGCCGGTAATTGCCTTTGGAAAAGGTTGTTGGTTTGCATTGGAAGAAATGTCGAAATCAAATGCATCAGCTTTGGGCGTTGATTGGACAATTACGCCACAAATGGCAAGAAAATTTACCGGCGGAAATATAACGCTTCAGGGCAATATGGATCCTGCTCGTTTGTTGTCGCCACCAGCAGAAATTAAAAGAATTGTGACCCAAATGATTAACGATTTCGGAAAAGATAAATACATCGTCAATTTAGGCCACGGAATTTTACCAAATGTTCCGTTAGAAAACGCGAAAGCGTTTATTGATGCCGTAAAGGAATATAAATAGTTGTTTGTTTTTGGTTAACAAAATTATAGAACCAAAACCCGGCAAACAACCAATAAAAGTACCCAAATAATGAAAAACTTAATTCAAAAATACAATATTCCCGGTCCAAGATACACCAGTTACCCAACAGTTCCTTTTTGGGACAAAGAGGGTATTGCATTGGAAGACTGGAAAAAAACTGTGGTAAAATCTTTTAATGAAAGTAATGACAGTGAAGGAATAAGCGTATATATTCACCTTCCTTTTTGTGAAAGTTTGTGTACGTTTTGTGCGTGCCATAAAAAAATTACCAAACGCCATGAAGTTGAACAACCTTATATGGACACTGTTTTAAAAGAATGGGATTTGTATTGCGATTTGCTGGGAAAGCGTCCAAAAATTAGGGAAATTCATTTAGGAGGCGGTACACCAACTTTTTTTTCTTCTGAAAATTTAAAAAAATTAATTGACGGGATTTTTAAAAGAGCTGATAAATTTGAAATTTTCGACTTTAGTTTTGAAGGTCACCCAAACTTTACTTCAGAAGACCAATTGCAAACTTTGTACGATTTAGGTTCTCGACGAAACAGTTTTGGTATTCAGGATTATGATCCTAAAGTTCAAAAGGCGATTCATAGAGTTCAAAGTTTTGAGCAAGTGAAAAAAGTGCATGATTTGTCAAGAAAAATTGGCTATGAATCCATTAGCCACGATTTAATATTCGGATTGCCTTTTCAAACAGAAGAAAGCATTAGAACCACCATTAAAAACACCATTGCTTTAAAACCCGATAGAATTGCGTATTACAGTTACGCCCATGTGCCTTGGATAAAAGGTGTGGGACAAAGAGGTTTTGAGGACAGTGATTTGCCAAAAGATGAGGAGAAACGCCGTTTATATGAATTGGGAAAACAATTGTTTTTTGACAATGGTTATGTTGAAATAGGAATGGATCATTTTGCTTTACCAAGTGATTCGCTTCACAAGGCGATGAAAGCAAAAAAACTGCATCGTAATTTTATGGGCTACACGGCCGGTAAAACAGAACTAATGATTGGTTTGGGAATGTCATCAATTAGCGATTCTTGGTACGCATTTGCACAAAATGAAAAGGAAATTGATGATTATACAGAACGCGTAAATAAAGGTGAATTGCCAGTTTTTAGAGGTCATTTGTTAACAGATACCGATTTGATTATAAGAAAGCACATATTAAATTTGATGTGTAATTTGGAAACGGAGTGGAATATTGGTTTAAACACCCAAGTTAAAAATGAAATTATTGCCCGTTTAAGTGAAATTATTGGTGATGGTTTAATAGACGTTTATGACAACAAAATTGTGGTAAAAGAAGCGGGGCGAATGTTTGTGCGAAATATTTGTATGGCATTTGATTTGAGACTTGTAGAGAATCAGCCAGAAATTCGGATTTTCTCTATGACCATATAACATAAAAAAAGCCGAACATTTTGTTCGGCTTTTTTTATGCTTTATTTTTAAATCTATTGTTTTAACGTTCTCATATAGTTGACAACTAGCCATCTGTCTTCATCTGAAGATATTTTTTTGGTAAATTCTGGCATATCATTTCTTCCAAAAGAAGTTTTATAAAATAAGGCGCCGTCACTTTGTTTTTGGAATTTGGCAGTTGAAAAATCACCTAAATCACCTTTCATTTCTTTGGCTTTTGTTCCATCACCATAACCTTCACTTCCGTGGCAAGATTTACAATGTTTTACGTATAATGATTTTCCTATGGCCAAATCAACTTTTGGATCTGTAGGATTTTTCATGGTTTGGTATTTGGCAGGAACTACCCATGAGTTAGTATTAACTGGAGCTGGTGTTGTAGGTTCTTTAACTTCTACTTTAATAGGCGCTTCCACTTCAGCAACTTTTTTTGGTTGCTCTGCAATCACAACTTTTGTTTCTACTTCTGTTGTTGATGTATTTCCAACTTTGGTTTTTGTTGTTGTTTGAGTAACCACTTTTGCTGGTTCTTTTGAGGTAATTTTAGTAACCGTTGTTGATTTATCAACAGGTTCATTTTGAATTATTAATTCTTCTTCAGTAACCTCTGTTCCGCTTGTGGTGGTTAAAGTATCAATGATTACGGTTTCTGTAACAATGGAATCGTTTAGCGAGTCTGTTTTTTCCTGTTTTTCTTTAGTGTTACAATTTTGAAACATTAGGGAAGTTGCAATAATTGCGATGAGCAATAATTTTTTCATGTTATTTCTTTTTTATTAATTAATTTGTGATGAGCCAATATAGCCTTATAAAAATAGTTTTAAAGTTTGGAACATTTGTTACATAATTAATTCAAAAACTTACATCATTCATTTATTTGATGGAGGATTTTTATGATGTATCTTCTTGTTGGATTGCCAAAACCTTCACTTATTAATTTTTAAACGGGTATTTATTAAACACAAAAAAAGGTTTAGTGAAAGCCAAACCTTTTTTTATTCAGTAATCTTAATTTTTTAAAAGAAGATTTTCATTTTAAATTATTTACCCAAAGTTCTCATGTAATTAACTGTAAACCACATATCTTCAACAGTCATTTTCTTTTCATAGTTAGGCATATCTTTTCTGCCTATATAGCTTTTATAAAATAAAGCGCCATCAGATTGAGATTGGAATTTTTTTGATGAAAAATCTCCCAAATCGCCTTGTAAATTAGCTGCTTTTGTTCCGTCTCCCAACCCTGCAGTTCCATGACATGATTTGCAGTGTTTTGAATACATAGATTTACCAATTGCAAGGCTTTCTTTGTTTGCTTGAGTTGGGTTTTTCATGGTTTGATATTTTGCAGGAACTACCCAATCAGAAGTGCTTGCAGCGACTGTTGGTTCTTTAACAATCACTTTCACAGGAGTTTCAACTTCCACTGCTTTTTTTGGCTCTTCAGCAACAACTACTTTTGTTTCAACTTCAGTGGTGGTGTTTTCGCCAACTTTAGTTTTAGTTGTTGTTTGCGTTACAACTTTTGTTGGTTCTTTTACTGTGACTTTAGTAACTGTAGTAGTTTTTTCTTCAGTGTTTATTTCTGTTTCTTTTGGTATTTCTTTTGAAATAATTTCTGTTTCATTGTTTGTATTGACCGAATCAATAATTACGGTTTCGGTTACAATGGAATCATTGAGTGCGTCAGTTTTTTCCTGTTTTTCTTTGGTGTTGCAATTTTGGAACATTAGTGAAGTTGCAATAATTGCGATGAGCAATAATTTTTTCATGTTGTTTCTTTTTATTAATTAATTTGTGATGCGCTAATATAGCCTTATAAAGGTAGTTGTAAAGTGTAGAAAATTTGTTACATAATTAATTCAAAAACTTACATCATTCATCTATTTGATTGATGATTGTTATGATTTACCTTCTTGTTAGAATGCCAAAACCTGAAATTATTAATTTTTAAACGGGTTTATATTAAACACAAAAAAAGGTTTAGTGAAAGCTAAACCTTTTTATATTCACTTAATCTTACTTTTTTAAAAGTAGATTTTCATTTTAAATTATTTTCCCAAAGTTCTCATGTAATTAACTGTAAACCACATATCCTCTTCAGTCATTTTCTTTTCATAATTAGGCATGTCTTTTCTACCAATATAGCTTTTATAAAATAAAGCGCCATCAGATTGAGATTGGAATTTTTTTGATGAAAAATCTCCCAAATCACCTTTTAAATTAGCTGCTTTTGTTCCGTCTCCCAACCCAGTACTTCCATGGCATGATTTGCAATGTTTTGAATACATAGATTTACCAATTGCAAGATTTGCTTTGTCTGCTTTAGTTGGGTTTTTCATGGTTTGGTATTTAGCAGGAACTTTCCATTCTTCTTGTGTTAATTTAGTGAAAGATAAAAGTCCGATACTAACTATTCCGATAATCATTAAAGTTTTAAGTGTTTTCATTGTTTTTAAATTTGTATTTATATTAATTATTTGTATTTATTTTTGTATTAAATTGAATGTATTCATTTTAGTAGACCGTATAATTTTTTCTAGGTTCGGTTTTTATATTGTCACCCTCTCTTTTTATTTTCACCAAATTTACAATGGTGTAAATAAAATTTATATAAACACCTAATAGTAGTATGGATAATACTACATACATCCAAATTGGTGCTGCTTTTGTCCATAAACTGTGATCATTGGCCTTTACTTGTTTGGTAATTGTTCCCCATTGAACCTTTTTTTCCTGAATAATATTTCCATATTCATCATTATCTTCAATAACTGCGGAAATTGCTAATTCACCTTTTGTATTGCCTGCAAAACTTTCAGTCATCTCAAATGTATATGTACCATCAATAATAGTGCCTTCGCTAATATTCATTTTAGAAAGCATTGTATTAAGGTTGATAATAACATCTAATTCGCTTACGGGAATTTTATCACCTAAACTGTTTACTGTAAAAGCGGTAAGTGTTACAGTTTTTACAGAATCAATTTCAGATAAGTTGAGGTCTAAATGCAAATCTTTAACCATGATATCCGCTACTTCTTCACTTAAGGCATCTGTACTATTAAAACGCGCTTTTAAATTAATATAGCCTTCTTCATCAGTAACGTATTTTTGATTTTCAGGAAGAATTAACTGGGCAGTCCCTTCTTTTGAAGTTTTTGAAGATCCTAAAAGAATCTCTTCATCATTTAAGACATTAAGAAATTGTATTTCTGCCCCAAAAACCGGAATTTTATCTTTTCTGTCGTTATCATTAAAGCCAATAAATGAAACTTCAAGTAAACGAGTATTATCAGCTTGTTTGACTGTTTTAAAAACAAATCGCATGCTGTAATTACTTAAATCGATTTGTTGGGCTATTCCATTGGTACATAGTAATAATGCAGCAATTATTGAAATAAAAAAGGTGTGATTATATAGATTACTTTTCATAATTCTTTAAATTTATTATTACTCTGATATTTCTTTATTGACTTTCTGTTTAACTTTTTTAGTTGTAAAGTGACTATCTAAAATATAGTTCATTGGAACAAGAGGAACTACTTTTCCTATTAATGTGAACATGAGTAAGAATGCTGCAACTCCAGCGAAGCTCAATGCAATTTCAACCCAAGATGCAGAATAGAAAATGTAATCAATCCTAGTATCTTGAATTGGCACATAAGGTGTTTCTAGCGTTGGAATTACTATTAAATATCTATTAAGCCAAATGCCTACCAAAGCAATTACGGAAGCAATTGTGACCCAATTAATTGTTCTAAATTTTTTGAAGAATAAAATTCCAATTGGCACTAGAATTCCAACATAATTGGCGAATATAAATACCCAAAAGTATCTTGTAAATAACGCGTCTAATAAATTTGTATCAATTTCTTTATGGCTGAACCATCTTGAAAAATATTCTGTAAATGTAAAATATCCATAAAGCATTGCTAGAATCAATAAAATAATTCCTCCTACTTTAAAGTGCATTTTACGGATATATTTTTCAAGTTTATAAAATTTACGCACTAAAAACATTGTTACTATAATAAAAGCAACTCCCGAAAATAATCCTCCAACAATAAAATAGGGAGCAAAAATTGTGCTATTCCAACCAGGTTGTAATGTTAAGCTGAAAATCCACGCTAATACCGTATAGGCAACAATTGCAAGTACAATAACTATTGTAGACATTATTCTTGTTATTTTATGTAATCGATCGCGCTGTGTTTTAGTATCTTGATAACCAATAGCTAAAGTTTTGTACAATTTCTTAACCCATTTCGGTATTTTACGTTCTTCACAATGATCTCTTAAAATAGCAAAATCTGGAATAAAAGTTAGGTACAAATAAATGAAACAAGCAACTATGTCGGTAATAATTGCGATAATATCCCAGGTTATTGGAGATTGAATTCTAGGATACATAAATAAATAATGTAACCTATCTAATCTTCCCATACATAACAAAATATAAATGGGTCCAATAAGTAGTGATAATACGGTTATAATTTCAACAATTCTCGCAATCGCAGTTTTCCATGGCGTATGAAAAAAGTGTAATATTCCTGAAATAAATGCGCCAGAATAGCTTATGCAAACTAATAAAATAAAGTTAACCTCATAAATTCCCCATACCACATTATCTCTCATTCCGGTTACAATTTGCCCTTTTGCCATTTGTAAATAAAAAGCATAAATTCCAACTAAAATTATTGCAACTAAGAAACCTATATATATTTTAGTTGCCAAGGAAGTTGTTTCTAATCTTGGTGCAAATTCTTTGAATAATTCTCTTTTTCTAGATTGAATATCCATATTTAAAATCTTTAGTGTTAAATTTTACCTTGTTTTTTTAATTCTTTAACATAAGGAACATTTTTATAACGTTCTTTTACTTCTTCGTTTACTTCAAATCCATCTTCTAATTCGTACAATTTATCTACTGCTGGTAAATAATATACATTAGGTTTGGTTCCTAAGTGTTCTAAATGACGATACCCTCCACGTTTATTAATCAATTCTGAAAAACGAACTGTTTCAGCTCCGTTGGTTACTATATCTTCGTTTCTATCGCCAAAATAAATAACACCTTCAGGGCAAGATTGTGCACAATGTGGTAATAAACCTTGTCTTAACAAATCTGGACAAAAATCGCATTTGGTTACTGTTCCTGTAGCTCCTGGAACATTTGTTTCTGGAGAATATGGTTGACTTTTGTCATCGAATTTGGCTTTGTGTTCCCAGTTAAATATACGAGCAGAATATGGACAGCTAGTTACACAGAATTTACAGCCAATACAACGTTCGTTGTCAACTAATACAATATTATCTTCTCTTTTAAAAGTAGCTCCAGTTGGGCAAACTTTTACACAAGGTGGTTCATCACAATGCATACAGTTTTTTGGAAACCAATAGGGTTCAGCTAAAGGATTGTCTTGAATAAGTTTAATTTGCATAAACTCTTGGTGGTAATCCAAATTGTGTCCTTTTTGACAGCCTTCAACACATTTTCTGGCATTTTTACATTTTGCCAAATCTATAACCATGACAAATTTTCGATTTGGAATACCTTCTCTTACATCGTAATTATCCTCATTGTTCTTCACATTGTGGACTTCCATTACTTCGCTTGAGTCAACCTCAATCAATGTGCCGTCAGCAGTCATTAATTCCATTTTTTCTCCTGAATGAGCTTCTTCGGTTTGTGCGCTTAGTTTGGAAGCAATCTTGGATAGACCAATGCCGCCAATAGCAGCAACTATTCCCAGCTTTAATCCATTATTAAGAAATTTTCGTCTAGATTTTTTGTTGTTTTCCGCCATGATTAATTATATTATCATTAGTTGCGTTTCATTAAAATGTTTTGCCAAAAAATCAAAAGAAATAGGTGTAGTTTTCCTTTATGCAGTTTAAAATTTTATTTCAACAAATAACTTTTTAGCAAATTATTTTTTATTGAATTAGCAATGAAATTGTGTTAAATCAATCTATATTATTGTTTAAATGTTAGCTTAAATTGTAAATTATACTCAAATTTATAGCAATTTGTAGGTTACATTAGTGACATTTATCATATTTACAAATTATTTTGGACTAAAATTTCAAGATTTTCAAAATAAATAATCATTTAAATAGCCGCTATTTTGTAATCAGTTTCGAAATAATTCAAGGGAATGAAATTGGAGGGAAGTTTTAAATTGGAGACAATAGAGGACAAAGGAAAAAAATTGAAAGCAAATAAATGGCCGAAGCCATTATAGTGTTGTGTTTAATGATAATGATGCTATAGATTGAGAATCAAGATGATTAATCCTAAATTTAAAAGAAAGGAAATTTAAGGAGAAAATATAGTTTAGAATTTTATATAAGTTTTTTTAAATAAAAAATGGCATAAAAAAAACCGGAATTATTCCGGTTTTTTTTATTGTTATTTGGTGAAAATTATTTTTTCAATGTTCTGACATAATTTACAATCAACCAACGATCTTCATCGCTTTTTAGTTTCTTGTCAAAATTAGGCATATCATCTCTGCCAAAAGTCATTTTGTAGAAAATTTCGCCATCAGTTTGTTTTTGAAAAGCTGCAGAAGACATATCTCCTAAATCACCATTCAAATCTTTTGCTTTTGTGCCATCTCCCAAACCTTTGGTTCCATGGCAAGATTTGCAATGTGTGGAATATAAAGTTTTTCCAATATTTGCATCTACTTTAGGGCTGGTTGGGTTTTTCATACTTACATATTTTGCAGGTACTTTCCACTCAGTTTGAACAATAGAAGTAAAAGAATACAAACCAAATGATACTATGGCAATAAGTGTTAAAAATTTTAATGTTTTCATTTTTTTTAATTTTACGATTTATTTATTTATTTATTTATGATTTTTTAATTCTGATCAAATTGTAGGTTAAATATAATAAAATTCCCCAAACTCCAAATAAAACAATATTAAGGGAAACTAGTAAAAAGGCAGGAGCTTTAGCTCGCGACCCCCACAATGTCCTTTGATCGAAAGAGGATTTGTCAATAATTGGAACTCCAATCGATGATTCAATAATTGCCTTCACCGTTCCGTAATCTTCACTATCCTTTAACACAACCTCAAATTTTAATTTTCCATCAATGCCAGGTATGTCATTACGTAATTCTGCAAGAATTGTGCCGTCTTCTTCAGTTGTATAAAAATCTTCACCAATTGTCAGAGGTCGAATTAAACGTTGCACTTGGACTTTTAAATCAGCTGCTTCTATAGGAGTATCTGTGTCTCCTTCTGTTAATGTTGCTGTTATAGAATTAACAGTATTGCCTTCTCCGTCATCTTCAGCAAGAATTTCTGCATTGATTTTTGCGTCTTTAAAGCGAATGACTTCTGTAGCTTCCTCAAAAGCGTCATTGCCATCAAATTGAACTGTGAAATTATAGAAATTTTCGGCATCCTTATGCAAGTTGCTTAAATTTTTAAGTTCAAATTTTGCAGCACCTTCTTTATCAGTGATTACTTTGCCTAAAACCAAATTTTCTTCATCAGCATCATTGGAAATAGTCAATTCAATATTTTTAACGGCTGATGTTTGCTTGTCAATTCTTGTTGTTGTTTTAATTCCAATAATAGAACTGACATCCATAATTTTAGTGTAAGTTAATGTAATTGAAACCGAATTTTTTTCTTCTTGCGCATAAGTTTTTTGGGGAAGTAAACCCAAGAATAACAAACTTAAAGTGGCTATAAAGAAAACGTGTATATTGATATGTTTTTTCATTATTCTGATTTTTTAGCTGTTTCAATCAAATTATTTTCTTCAGCAGTTTCCTGTATGGGCACAATTGGTAAGTAACGAACTAAAATTGTTATAATTAACAATGCCGAGGCTAAAGTGCCAAAGGTTATTGTCCATTCAACTACGGTGGGAAAATACTGATGCCAAGCTTTATCCACATCTTGAATAGGTAAAAAAGGATGCAATAAAGTAGGCGTTACGATAATGTAACGTTTCCACCAAGAACCCACTAAAACAATAAAGCCTATAAAAAACATTGGAAGCGGTTTTCTTCCTTTTGGAAATATGAGCACGATAACAGGAAAAATAAAACTAATAAAGATGACAGACCAAAATAATATGGCGTAATTTCCAAAAAACAAACTGTATAAATGTTCCTTTTCTTCTGAAGTGTTTTTATACGCGGGTATTAAATATTCGTTGATATTAAAATAAATATAGATTAAACACAATAAAACAAGGAGTTTCCCTAATTTATCAAAAATTTCATCCGGAAGATATTCTTTTAAATTGTGCGTGCTTCTTAAAACATAAGTAATCATAATTACGGCCGCAGTTCCTGCAACAAATGCGCCCGCAACAAAATAGGGTCCAAAATTGGTGCTGTCCCAACCCGGTCTATAAGTTGTTGAAAATAACCAGGAAGTTACCGTGTGAACGGCGAATGCAACTGGGATAATTAAAACAGCCAATGTTCTGATTGATTTGTGTAAAATTTCTTTCTGCTTTGGGCTTCCGGTCCAGTTTAAGGATAATTTTCCGTACCATTTGCTTTCTTTTGAACCGGCATCTTTGTAATATTTTTTTAAGATGGCAAAATCTGGTAACAACGGATAGTATATAAGTAAAGCACTTATAAATAAATAAGTGGATATCACCAAAACGTCCCAAACAATTGGAGATTGCGCTCTTCCATAAACAAATATATGCCACAGCCTGTCTGGCCTACCCATATCTATAATAATGGTTAATCCAGCCATAATAATGGATGCAATTGCAACAATTTCAGCGATACGTGTAAGCGGTATGCTCCATTTTTGTTTAGAGATGGTTAAAACTGCCGAAATCAGCGAGCCTATCAAACTTACTGCAACAAAGAATACAAAATTTGAAATATACACACCCCATAAGGCATAATCTCTCATATCTGTTACGATTAGTCCTTTCGTTAACTGCTGATAATAAGCATATAAGGCAGCAAGTATGATAATAACTAAAAAGGCAATCCAAATGGTTCCTTTAATACCAAACTTTTTTGGAGCAAGGTCTTTTACTAATTGATCGTATTTTTGCATGATTAATGAGATTTATTTTCAGGGTTTAATTCGTGGTAGATATCCAATCCTTTTTCAAAATCTACCATCCTGTCAACTGGAGGTAAATAATAAACACTTGGTTCAGTTCCCAAGCTTTCCATCAGTCTGTATCCAGCTTTGTCTTTTAAAAGTTTGCTTAATTGGAAAGTTTCTTCACCATTGGTTACAGAATCTTCATAAGCATCCCCAAAGAAATAAACGCCATTTGGACAAGCAGAAACACAGTGTGGCAATTTTTCTTCTTTAATCATGTGTGGACAAAAATCGCATTTATCAACAGTACCTTTTATGCTCGGAAATCCTGCATAATCTGGTGTTGATTCATGATGCATTGCTTCTTCACCCATTTCAGCCATTGCTACTATTTGGTCTGGTTCACTCCAGTTAAAAACCCTTGCTGAATATGGACAGGCAGCCATACAAAACCTACAGCCGATGCAACGTTCATTGTCTATTAGCACCAAACCGTCTCTTCTTTTAAAGGTTGCATCAACGGGACAAACTTTAACACAGGCCGGATGGTCACAATGTTGGCACAATGTTGGCATCCAATAAGAAGCAGTTTCTTCAGATTCTTTCATATCATACACCTTCAGCCAAGCATTATGGGTTGTAATGTAATGTGCTGAATTACAAGCTTTAACGCATTTTTGAGCATTTTTACATCGTGCCAAGTCAATGACCATTACAAATTTTCTATTTGGCAAACCTTCACGAACATTATAAACTTTATCTGGATTTGTTGAATGTACAACTTCTTCAACTTGTGATGAATCTACTTCAATTAATTTTCCATCGGTAGTCATTAACTGCATTGTATCTCCAGATTTTTCAGTAGATTGAGCAGTTAAATTTGATGCAAGTTTTGTTAGCCCAATACTTCCAATTGCTGTGATAAGGCCTAATTTTAGCCCATTGTCAAGGAATTTTCGCCTTGAGTCTCCTTTTTTGTTTTCCATAATTAGCAGTAATTAAATAATTAAATTTTTTTGCCAAGCCATTCTAGAAAGGATTCATTGGAAACCTTTTCTTGGATCACTTTTGAATTGTTTACAGTTTCTACTTTGACCCTAACGGTTGTGCCGTCTGGTTTTAGTAAGGTTTGATACTCGGCAGAATTAAGAAGTGTGGTTTCAATTGGTTTTGCAGCTCCCAGAAGCGGAAGCAGAAAAGCACTTCCCAATATTGGCAACACGCCTCTTCTTGAGAGTTGCTTTCCTTTTTTAGAATGATCTTTCATAATTGTATAAATTTTATAAAATAGGATGTTGTTTGTTACAAATTATTTTCAAATTTAGCTAAATATTGACTTAAATAATATGACTAATATCATTTTTAACAAACTTATAAGCATCACTAAATCAATGTCTTAACATTAATTTAGAATGATTATAAATTAAATTATAAATTTATTATGTAACTTAAGTTATATAATGTGTTTTTTGTGTAATAGTAATTTAAAATTAAAAGACATATATTTAAGACTATTGAATTTCAGCAATAGAGACCAGTTAAAAATAAAAAAGCTGCTGATTAATTAAAATCGGCAGCTTTTTAATATATGAATTTTTAAAAATTATATTTTCTTGTAATGTTAAAACCAATCATGAAATCACCATTAAAGAAATTATTTGTATTAAACATATTGTCTTTTTGTAATGACAATCCATTATAGTTTGTTGCAAATAATTGGAAAGCGTGACCTGAAGTCGCAAATTCAACGCCTACACTAATTCCGGGATGTGGATTTCCTGTAGTGAATTGTGTCAGCGGCTGGGTATAATCGGCAAGAATAGCCGTTTGAGGACTTACTTTATAACGACCACCAAAAGCAATAGCAAACAGATCATTTTGCATAGTAGGTTCCACTAAATTGAAATGTGATACACTTGGTGCAATTTGAAGTGAAAATTCAGGAGTAAATCTTTTTGCAATAATTATTTGATTGAAAAAAGAATATCGGTCTTGAATCATGTTAAAATTTTCCTTTAATCGAGCATTCACAGTAAAGTTACCGTAATAAGAAACACTTACAGGTATTTTATTGGATTGTGTTTGTCTAAGTAACGCCACTTTTAAATTAAAATCTTGCAGTCTATCAATTTTAGTAGTTCCATAACCCACAGTAATTCTGTCGGTGATGGCATAAGCAAGGCCAATTCTAATATTTGCGTTTCCATAAATACCAGCTAAGGAATTTTTTTCATTAATTAAGTCAAACCTATGAGACATTTGAACTTCTAATGTATTTTTAGAAAATAACACATTTGATGGATTTTCAATAATTGAAGAACCTTCAAATGCAGCACGTTCTAATTTTTCTGTAACCTTTTCATCTTTTTTTGAGTCATCTTCTTGCGCAACAGCAAAAAGAGGAAACATCATAGAAATAAAAAGGAATGCTATAAATTTTTTCATGTGTATTTTCTTAAAAGTTAATTATTCTTTGCGCCTTGTTCAATCCAACTTTTAACCAAATTTAATTTAGCAGCTGTTAATGGACCGCTAGGCGGCATTAAGTTTCCATTGCCAATTAATCTTTGGTAAAGAACACTATTATCAATAGAATTAGGAACGATAAATGTACCATTCACAATAGCAGCATATGCATTTCCTTGTCTAAGATCCGGTGCTAAAGAAGCAGTATGACAACCAGCACAATTTGCCGTAAAAATAGGTTGGATATCGGTTGTAAATGATACTCCGGGAACTGGCGGCAATTCAACTTCCGGCAACACTTCGTCATAATAACAACTAGTTACGGAAAGTAACAGTAGTAAGACGGCAGATTTGTATATAATTTGAAATATTTTTTTCATTTTAGGTTTTGAATTATTATAGATAATTTAAAAAAAATCAGGAGTTGTTGTTACTCCTGATTTTTATAAATATCTAATTATGGTATTGCAGGTAAACTATTTAATTTTTGAATAGAATTTTTAAGCAATGCTTCAAAATATGGAGGATTGTGGATGCCGACACTGTGGTCAGAAGTAACAGACGCATAGTTCCAGAAAATTTCTACATAGGCTTTAGGTAAAACTTGACCCGTAATAAGTTCAGGGTTCCTTGATCCCATTACTGCCATATTTTTTGCAAACATTAATTCTTTTAGCTGATCTTCCAATGCAAGAATTTCAGTTTGAAAACCATTTCTATCAAAAGTAGTTAGGCCAGGATGACAAGTTATACAGGCATTTAAAGTTGGATTAAATGTATGAGAACCGTTTTCGTCATAGCCAAAACCTTCTTGAGAGTTTGTATTAGGTTCTCCCATATGACATTTAGTGCAGGAGGCAGCTAAATGAGGATTGGCACTAGTTCCTGGAATAGCAACATCTCCTGTTATAGCATAACCTTGAATTCCCTTCATAAAGGTTGAATTTACGCCATAATGAGGACCCATACCTTTATTTGAAGAAGTTACAGTTAAAGTTAGACCGCCAGCATCAAATGTCGGTTCAGGGTCACGTGGTTGATGACATTGTACGCACATGTTGCTCGTGTTGTCAAAGTCTATTGTTACCCCAGGCATTTGAGTTAATGCAACAGGCCCAAAGCTTCTTAAAGCATAGTCGAAACCATCATTTTCAAAGTCAAATGTGCTGTGTTTGTTATGGCAAGTAGTACAAGTTTTTTTTGTAAGTATCGTTCCGGAAGGATAGTTAGCTGCATTAAATGTTCCTTCTAGTTGTGCAAAATAACCTTCTTGTGAATGACAAGCTGCACAACTTCCCGTTCTAGTGTTTGCTTTACTGTGTTTAGATAATGGAAATGAAACTTTAATTGGCGCTCTATGGCTTTCATTGTGACAAGAAACGCAAGTGGCAGTACCATCAACGCCATCAACACCATCAACACCATCTATACCTGCCAATCCTTGAGGTCCTTCAATAGGGTCACTCGTACATTGGATAAACATTAAACTTGATGCTAAAATCATCAATAAACCTATTAATTTTATTTTTTTCATAATATTAGATATTTGTTTGTTTTAAATCTTTGATAAAATTACCAACAACTTTAACTTTTTTTTATGATTTAAATCATCTTTTTTAAAATTTTAATTCATTGATAATTAATGTATTAAGTCTTATTTAGACTGTTTCTAGATTATTTAGCCAAAATTTAACGCTACTTTTGTTACACGTAAATGTAATTGTTATTATTTATATAAAAAAATCTTCTTCAAAACAGTGAAATTTATGCCTCTTATCCAAGCTGATGGTTGTAAGCGAAGATAAAAATAATATTTAACGTGAGTTCGATATAAAAA
>DPCK01000150.1 GCA_003516285.1 Lutibacter sp.
AATGTGCAATATGGCGAGCTAGTTGAATTTGAAGATGGAATGGAAGGATTAGTGTTAAACCTGGAAGAAGACAATGTTGGGGTTGTATTATTGGGTCATTCAAGAGCAATTAAAGAAGGATCTATTGTAAAACGCACCGAAAGAATTGCTTCATTAAAAGTTGGTGAAGGCATTGTTGGACGTGTTGTAAACACCTTAGGAACTCCAATTGACGGTAAAGGACCAATTCAGGGCGAAACTTTTGAAATGCCTTTAGAGCGCAAAGCTCCGGGTGTAATTTATCGTGAGCCGGTAACCGAACCATTACAAACAGGCATAAAAGCGGTAGACGCGATGATTCCGATTGGTAGAGGACAACGTGAGCTTATTATTGGTGACCGTCAAACCGGAAAATCAACGGTGGCAATTGATACCATTATCAATCAAAAAGAATTTTATGATGCCGGTGTTCCCGTGTATTGTATTTACGTTGCTATTGGTCAAAAAGGATCAACGGTGGCGAATATCGCAAATTTATTTGAAGAAAAAGGCGCTATGGCTTACACCACAATTGTGGCTGCCAACGCTTCTGACCCTGCTTCTATGCAGGTTTACGCTCCAATGGCAGGTGCTGCAATTGGGGAGTATTTTAGAGATACCGGCCGTCCTGCATTAATTGTTTATGATGATTTGTCTAAACAAGCAGTTGCCTACCGTGAAATTTCCTTATTGTTACGTCGCCCACCGGGACGTGAAGCATATCCTGGTGACGTATTTTACTTGCACTCCCGTTTGTTGGAACGTGCCGCAAAAGTGATTAACAATGATACGATTGCTGCACAAATGAATGATGTACCGCCTTCATTGGTTGGGAAAATAAAAGGTGGCGGATCTTTAACGGCTTTGCCAATTATTGAAACTCAGGCAGGTGACGTATCGGCATATATTCCTACAAACGTGATTTCCATTACCGACGGACAAATTTTCTTGGAGTCCGATTTATTTAACTCAGGTGTGCGTCCGGCCATCAACGTGGGTATTTCGGTATCTCGTGTTGGAGGAAACGCGCAAATTAAATCGATGAAAAAGGTAGCTGGAACTTTAAAATTAGACCAGGCACAATACCGTGAATTGGAAGCGTTTGCAAAGTTTGGATCCGATTTAGATGCAGCAACCTTGAATGTTATTGAAAAAGGAAAGCGCAACGTTGAAATCTTAAAACAAAATCAGAGTGACCCTTTTAAAGTCGAAGACCAAATCGCCATTATTTATGCAGGTTCTAAAAACTTGTTAAGAGCGGTTCCTGTTGAAAAAGTAAAGGAATTTGAACGCGACTATCTTGCTTACCTGAATGCAAAACATAGAGATGCTTTGGATTTGTTAAAAGCAGGTAAATTAACCGATGAAGTTATTGATACCTTAACCATAGCAGCAAAAGAAATTTCAGCTAAATACGTTTAAAAGATTTTAGTATTGAGTATTGAGATGATAGTGTTCTCTCAATACTGAATACTCAGTACTAAAAACCAAAAATAAATGGCAAACTTAAAAGAAATACGAAACAGAATTACATCCATTGGTTCAACCATGCAAATTACCAGTGCCATGAAAATGGTATCTGCCGCAAAGTTGAAAAAAGCACAAGATGCAATTACACAAATGCGTCCGTATGCCAATAAGTTGACGGAACTTTTGCAAAGTTTAAGCGCTACTTTAGAAGATGATATTGAAAATGTTTATGCAGAACAAAGAGTGGTTTCAAAAGTATTGATGGTTGCAATTACTTCAAACAGAGGTTTATGCGGCGGATTCAATTCTTCTGTAATTAAAGGCACTGTAAAACATATTGAGGACAATTACCAAGGAAAACAGGTTGAGATTTTCTCCATCGGAAAAAAAGGTTACGATATTTTATCGAAGAATTTTACCGTTATTGAAAAACATAATGATGTTTACGACGATTTGACATTTAACAATGTTGCCGTAATTGCAGAGAGCATTATGGATTTGTATGCCAAGGGGAAATATGATAAAATTGAATTGGTTTACAACCGTTTTAAAAATGCGGCTACCCAAATATTGACGTATGAGCAATTTTTGCCAATTGAACTTGTTGAAGTTGAGGGCAAAATGAACGTTAGCACCGATTATATTTTTGAACCAAATAAGTCTGAAATTATATTGCAGTTAATACCAAAATCGTTAAAAACGCAGTTGTATAAAGCGATAAGAGATTCTTATGCTTCAGAACATGGCGCCCGTATGACCGCAATGCATAAAGCGACAGACAATGCAACGGAATTGCGTGATGATTTAAAATTGATGTACAACAAAGCGCGACAAGCTGCCATCACCAATGAAATTTTAGAGATTGTTGGAGGCGCAGAGGCTTTAAATAATTAGGGTTATTACTTTAAAAGTTAATAAATAAAAAATTTTTAAAAAGAGTTTATCCACTTCGGATAAACTCTTTTTTAGTTTGGTATATAATTTGCAAAAGCAATTATAAACAAACCAATTATGAAAAAATTTGTCGGTATTGGATTAATAGTCGCATTAAGTATTGCACTTTTTAGTTGTGGCACTTCAAAAGCAAAAGCGCAGGAACATCCTTTTAAAGTTTTGCAAGCCACTTTTGTAAACAGTGGAGGTGAACAACCTAATTTGGTTAAAACTACTATTAAAATCTCCATCGACAATAAGGAAATAAAACTGGATAGTGTGTATTTTAGAAATCACAAAGCGCCATTAAAACATGTATATAGCACTGAAAATTTCATTTTTGCAGGAAGTTTTACAACTTCAACAACGCCGCACGACTATATTTTACATAGCGATCCAAAACAGGAATTTGGAAATAAACCGTCGGTTACGATTTTAAATTTGCCTTTTGAGCTTGCCGACAACGAAGTTGTTGTGAGTTATTTTTATAAAGATAAAATCAATTATTATAAAATTTCGGAAGTAAAGCAAGAATAAAGCCTGAACCGAAGTTTTTAACTACAAGACTAAAATTTATAAATCTTCGGCATAAACCAAACAAATCTCTTTTCTGACAGCGTCCAATAAAGTAATGAGTTCCAAGCTGTTTTGATGTGACCATAAAGGGCTTTCAGTGAGATTCTTTTTCAAAGATTTATTGCATTCAATAATTTGATGGACAAAGCCAGTTCCCATAATCGGCAATAAAAATTTCTCTTCATCTTTGCCTTTAACCACAGCAAAAGAACTTGCTTCATTCCACGGACTGTCGATCACAATTTCGCCCAAGGTGCCGCTTATTTTGGCCTCTCTTTTTGAATTTGAATTGAAACTGCTAAAAAGTACCGCTTGGGCATTTTTATAATCAAAAATGATGGACACTTGCGAATCGGCACCCGATTCAAAAAAATGGGCCTTGGCTATAATTTTGTTGGGCATTCCCAAAATCAAATAAGCCAAAAAGATGGGATAAATGCCAATATCTAGGATTGATCCTCCTCCCAATTCTTTGTCGTAAATGCGTTGAATTGATGGATTTGCTTTGAAGGAAAAATCGGCATTCAGATATTTTATTTCGCCAATTTCGCCATTTTCAACGATGCTTTTTATTTTTTTTATGGCTGGCAAAAACCGTGTCCATAAGGCTTCCATTAAAAACATATTGTGCTTTTTGGAAGCTTCAATCATCTTAAAAACCTGTTGTTTGTTTATGGCAAAAGGTTTTTCGCACAAAACGGCTTTTTTATGTTCCAAAGCCAACATGGTAATTTGTGCGTGGCTGTTGTGTGGCGTCGCGATATACACAATATCAATAAATTTATCCTGCAACAAAGCTTCATATGAGCCATAAAACTTTTTTGCATCNNCAAACTTTTGGGCAATTTTACCCAATCCAATAATTCCCCATTTAATTTGTGTGCTCAAAGCATTAAAATTTAGATGATTAAAAACGATATAAATGTACTTAAATTTTATTTGGCATAGAATTTGAATTTCAAGTAAAATAACGTTAAAAACAAAATGATTATGAAGGCTATAAAATTACTTTTGGGAACCTTGGTTATAGGAATGTCGTTCGCTTCCTGTATTGTTGACAACAGCATTGATGAACCTTATTATGTTTCACTTGAAGAAGTTGTTACGGCAAATGATTTGTGGTACATAGATTACAATAACACCACCGGAAGCGGAGATGTGCCATTTTTATCGAAAGCCTTCACCATATCATTTATAAACGGAAAAGTTTATGCCAATAACAATTTGGTGGGAATTGGAACTGTTGGAAATGGTTATGGCATTCAAATTGGTTTTTACGACACCTTTGACGGCCGGTTAAAAATTGATCATAATATAGACGGATTTTACAATTTTGACGTCATTCAATTGTCAGTTAACAACATAAAATTGAGGGACAATTACAACAATGTCACCTATAATTTATTGGGATACCAAAAATCCACTTTTGATTATGACCAAGTTTTTTACGACAATATTGAATATTTTTTACAAGAATATAGTGCTTGGGAAAAAACCTATACAAGCACCGCCGGAGATGTAAATGCTTTTGATTATGAAAATTTTTTACAGTTTACTCCAGAAAATTTAACAACATTTTATTCTTCCAAAGATAATGTTGGCACACCTATTGCTAATATCTATTGGGATTATGTAGGAGATTATGCGGTGGCCAACGTTCAAGGATATAACAATTTAAAAATTTTAACATTAGATTATGATCCTTCGGGCAATGAAAAGTTTGAGCTCACCGTTATTAATGATGGAAAGATAAGTTTGTATCATATAGCTTCCGGAACAACATATGAGTTTACCGGAAGAGGTTACATACAATACCTAAAACCAAGTTCAAGTTTGTCAAAAAGCGCCACAAGCGATACAGGCAGAGCCAGAACAAAAGTATTTAGAGAAACAGAAATTAGAAGAAATTTAAAATAAAGTTTGGTTAGTTGATTTTTGGTTGGTTATTTTTAATAACCAATTGAGTTAGCCGCTCCCTCATCGGGGCGGCTTTTTTTTGTACCTTTATGNNCGACTTGCTGAATTAAAACAAGAACTTAGTCAATTAACTCAGGTAACAACGCTTCAATTTGATGTTAGCAACAGAGAAGAAGTTTTCAATGCGATTGCATCGCTGCCAGATGAATTCAAGAAAATTGACATATTGATTAATAACGCAGGAAATGCCCACGGTTTAAACACCATTCAGGATGGAAATATGGACGATTGGGACGCGATGATAGATATCAACGTGAAAGGTTTGTTATATGTGTCAAGAGCTATACTTCCTCAAATGGTGGAACGAAACGACGGGTTTGTGGTAAATATAGGCTCTATTGCCGGCAAAGAAGTGTATCCTAACGGAAATGTGTATTGTGCTTCAAAATACGCGGTAAACGCTTTAAACAAAGCGATGCGGATCGATTTAAACCAGCACAATATTCGTGTTTCCGCCATCCATCCCGGCGCGGTGGAAACTGAATTTTCTGAAGTTCGTTTTAAAGGCGATAAAGAAAAGGCAAAAAACGTTTATAAAGGATTTAAAGCTTTGCAACCAGAAGACATTGCAGATATTATTTATTTTGTGGTAACGCGGCCTTACCACGTTAATATTGAAGATTTGATAGTGTGTCCAACAGCGCAAGCTTCGGCAACCATATTAAAAAAAGAGGTTTAAACTTAGTTTAAACCTCTTTTTTTCAAATACAAACTGCTATTATGGTGTAATTTTAGTGATTAAAATTGTTCCCAGATTTGTATCTTGTCCTTTTGTCACCACAGTTGGTATGGTTGTAGTTAAAACTGTATAATCTGATTTTTCAATTTTCAGCAAATAATTTCCTTCTGGCAAACCTTGCAAAATAAATCGACCTTCATTATTTGTAAACGTTGAGGCTATTGGCGTTAAAAAAGTCACATCAGTAGCATTATAAACATACACAGTTGCGTTTTCTACTGGCAATAAAGCAGCTTCTGTTTCCGCAGCATCTGCTACACGTCCTAAAATTGTTCCGGAATTTACTTCAGCAATCACCCTAATTACCGGTTTTAAATTATAATTTCCTGAAGTTCCTGCTTTTACGATGGATTTTTGCACATCCCAATCTAAAATAAAAGTGTAAGAAAATCCTGGTTCCAAAGTTGTGTCTAAATGAAGTTTAAGTCCAGATTGCATAGCGCTTGGCGTACTAAGCGGAATTTCAGCTGTTTCACCGTCTAAAACTACGGCGTTGCCTTCTCCAAGAATCAAGCGAATTTGATTTAACATTCCAGATTCAATATCTTCATCTGTTAAAACAAGCGTATTTCCGGCCACAAGTTCTGTTAAATCAACACGATTTAATGGGTCGTCAGTATTTGCTAAGGTAAAGCCTTCAAAACTAATCCAGCCGCTATCTCCGTCATTTCGGTTGTATTGAACATCAATAATATTAACCAAAACCTTTTCATATTCACCTTCAGCATCAACCAATTTTAATTGAATACTTGAGGTGTTATCACCATTGCTGCCATTGTTATCGCAGCCTACAAAACTTAACGTCGCAAATATCATTGCAACTAAAAATAATTTACTTAATTTCATATTTATATGTTTTAAATTTATATTTTAAAGATTTTAATTTGGGTTTGTGGAAACGCGTTTGCATTTTAACGAGGTAATTTTGAAGTTATTGCCATTTTTAACTTTTTTAACATGATTAACAAGCGGCTTTTAATAAAAAATTTGTTGGCTCACAATGATGAAAACAGCTTTTATGATAAGAAGCTGAAAATTTCATTGGAGCATAAAGAGGGAAAAGCAAAATTTTTGAAAATCGTTTGTGCTCTGGCAAATTCAAATCCCGAAAACAATTCATATATCGTAATTGGCGTTGATGATCAGTTCAATAAAATTGAAGGTGTCGATTTTTTTGACGACAGCAAGATTCAAAATTTAATGAATTCCTATTTTAAGAATCCGCCGAAAATTCAATATGAAAACATTCCTTTTCCTCGATTGCCAAAGCACAAAGTTGTGGGTTTGGTTACCATTCATCCATCAAAGAAAATAGCGTCGCTTAATAAAAATATCTGGAAATATGTTAACGGAACTGTTTTTTACAGAAGAGGCAGCAACTCTTTATCAACCTTGGAAAACTTTGAAATCACCGAATCCAACAAAGACATTGTTGAGGCCATAGAAAAAAATGCCAGCAACAATATTCAGCTCACTTTAGACGGTGTTTTTGATTTTATAAACCGTCACAAAAAAGCGTATCACCCAACCTATAAAGTTTTTAATGAGCAAATTGTGTTATGCTGGGCTGGCGAAAAAAGAGTGGTAAAAGGCGAAACTTTTTATTCACGCGTTGATATTGAGCTGATAAGTGAGCAAGTTCGTTTGTTTTATTCGGCTTTGGATGAGGTGAAAATAGAATTTGACAAAAATTCCTTCAGAATTACTGAGTTTGTTTATTTGGGATTGAAAAAATCCTTCGATTATTATCCTCTGGAAAAAACCGTGATGCATTTTAAGGAAAACGGAAAATATGATATTGTGAGCGAATTGTTGTTCGAGCCGCCCCAGTTCGATAAAAAATTATTGCATCACGTATTTAACAGTTGCAATGCCATTTTAGAGAAATTAAAAAAGAACTTGCCGCTAACGGAAATTGAATTGGCTGATGTAAATGAAATTCCCACGTATTATTTAATTTGTGTTTTAAATAAAATCCCGAATGCCTTTATCAGGCTGAAAGAATCAGAACTGTTGCTTAGAAATTTAGAGGACAAAACGGGATACATCAAATACAAAGAAGCGGTTAGAATCCTCAGAAAAGTGAAATATAGCTAAAGTTGATGTTCTTTTTACCGACAATTATTATAATGAATTAACCCTTTAATTTTTTGAATAATTCCAGCGCATAACCATCTGTTAAACTTGCCACATAACCGCAAATGGTTAAAATTCTTAAATACAGATTTTCTTTTGGTTCTTGCAGACTTTCTGGCAATATGTTCAAAATTAATTTATCGTAATTTGTCAGGGAATTTTCATATTTCCGGTTGCTTGCCGAAACAAAAACATCCAGTAATGTGGCAATTACGTTATAGCCAACCAATTCTTTTTCAATGACTTCCCGGCTTTTATAAATTTTTTCGACGCTTAATTTAATAATATCATTTATTTGCGCTTCATAAATGCATTTATCCAATAAAGAGTGTTGGTATTCCCCTTTTAAAATAGCGTCTTCCTGCTTTAAAAAAACGTTGGAGGCTTCATTAATCAAATTTCCGATGGCCAAGGCACGGAGGTAACTTAAACGGTCTTTTTTGAATTGCAGCTGATGGTATTTTTTGGTGTCAATGGTGTCTTTTACCAATTTTATCAAATATTCAAGTGCAAAATCTTCTTCAATCAATCCCAAATTGATCCCGTCTTCAAAGTCGATGATGGTATAGCAAATATCGTCGGCGGCTTCAACCAAATAAGCCAAAGGATGCCTGTTATAAGTTGAATTTCCGCCTATTGAAGCAAGTCCTAATTCCTGAGCAACATCTTCAAAACAAGGAACTTCCGACTGGAAAATTCCATATTTTTTATCGGCTACGTGCGTTGTTGGTTTTTTTGGCAAGGATTCTTTTGGATATTTGATAAAAGTTCCCAAAGTGGCGTACGACAGGCGTAAACCGCCTTCCATTCCCGCTTTGCTTTCCGTTAAAATTCTGAAACCGTTGGCGTTTCCTTCAAAATCAACAAAATCCTGCCATTGTTTTTTGGTAAGATGCGATTCATATTGTTGTCCGTTTCCGTGTTTAAAATATTCACCAATGGCTTTTTCGCCGCTATGGCCAAAAGGCGGATTTCCAATATCATGCGCTAAAGCTGCAGTAGCCACAATGGCGCCAAAATCGTTCATTGTATAGCCTTGTTCCGCTAATTTAGGATGATTTTTTAGCACTTGTTCGCCAACTTTTCTGCCCAAAGAACGCGCTACAACACTTACTTCCAAACTGTGGGTAAGTCGCGTATGCACAAAATCGGTTTTCGAAAGTGGCACTACCTGCGTTTTATCCTGCAAACTTCTGAAGGAATCGGAAAAAATAATTCGATCGTAATCCACTTCAAAACCCAAACGGGTTTCGTCTTGGTCTTTGCGCGGACGTATTTGCGTGTCTCCAAATCTTTTGAGCGACAATAATTGGCTCCAGTTCATTCCCATTGTAAAATATTTTGTGCAAGATACTTAATAATTTATATTTTTTTGAAGGCTTATTATTGGCAATCTTAACATTTAGGTTATAAAACAGTAAACTAGGATTAACCATTAATTAACATTGAGACACTTAATTTGTAGTTCATAAAATAAATAGGAACGCGATGCGATTATTGGTTACAACTTTTTTGATTTTTACCAGCACTTTTTTATACAGCCAGTCTTTTGAAGTAAGCTCTTTCTTTTCTGATGCTCCAAAAAATGGAAAAATTGAAGGCGTTGTCTTGGATAATGAAGTTGATAATGAACCGTTGGCGTTTGCAACAATTACTGTTAAAAATACTGATTTTGAAACAAATTCAGATTTAGACGGGTCTTTCTCCTTCAATTTAAAACCTGGGAATTATATATTGGAAGTGCAGTTTTTGGGCTATGAAATCATAGAATTGCATAATGTTGCCGTTGTTGCGGGAAATACGCTGTCCATAAAGCAAAAATTAAAAGCGTTAACGTTGAATACCGATATTTCACAGGTTAATTAATTGAATTCCGCTTAACATTAACTTTACCCTTATATCACTTTTTTATAACTTCTAAGTAACCTTCTGTTTAACTCAACGCAATTTCTTTGCATCAAACATTAAACAAATAAATTAAACTAAAATTTTACTTATGAAAACTTTTTATTACTTAATTGTATTGATTTTTATTTCAAATTTTGCCACAAGCTGTGGAAATGACAACGACTCTCCTATAATTATAGACGACGAAGAGCCAATTACGCAAATCACGAAAGCCGGAATTATTAAAGCGAATGAAACTTGGACAGCTGATAAAATATATATTTTAGGGGGAAAGGTTGTTGTTGATGATGGTGTAACACTTACCATTGAAGCCGGAACAATTATTAAAGGCGCTGAAGGACAAGGCTCATTGGCTTCTGCATTGATAGTTGATCAAGGCGGAAAATTAAACGCTACAGGAACCGCTGCCAAACCAATTATTTTTACATCGGTGTTGGACAATATCCAAATCGGACAAAAAGCGGGAACCAATTTAACTATTGCTGACAACGGTTTGTGGGGTGGATTAATAGTGTTAGGCAAAGCGCCAATTTCTGTAGGTGGTGATGTGGCCACAAAACAAATTGAAGGTATTCCTGCAACAGATTCATTTGGACAATATGGAGGAAATGTTGCCAACGATAATTCAGGTGTTTATAAATACATTTCTATCCGTCACGGTGGAATTACCATTGGTGCTGATAATGAAATTAACGGATTAACCCTTGGTGGTGTTGGTTCAGGAACAACAGTTGACCATATTGAAATTGTTGCCAACCAAGATGATGCTATTGAAATTTTTGGAGGTTCGGTAAATGTTACCAACATTCTTACCTGGGCTCAAGGCGATGATGGTTTGGATTTTGACGAAGCTTGGTCTGGTTCAATAAAAAATGCTTTGGTTATTTTAGGAGCTGACTCAGACAGTGCTATGGAATTAGACGGTCCTGCAGGTTCTGCGGCAACAGAAGCTGGTTATACTATAGAAAACGTTACACTTAAAGGTGTTGGTACTTCAAGCAAATACGCCGATTTAAGAGACGGATTGATTGCAAACATGAAAAACGTATTAGCTTATGGTTTTTCTGCTGATTCTAAAGTTAAAATAAATGGTGCAGATTCTAAAACTGAATTGGCAAACGGAAGAATTACTTTTTCTGCTTGGCAAGTTGTTTTGCCGGTTGGTGTTACAGTAGCCGATTTAATTACTGGGGCAAATCCTGCTGATGTAACAAAATTCACCAGCAATGTAACTGCTATTGCTTCGCCAAGTGCAGCGACAGTTGGTGCAACTACTTCTGTATTTTCTTGGACTTATGCATCATCAAAAAGTGCCTACTAATATAATTTTAAAATTTTAAAACAAAATGTCCATATGCCTTTTTAGGCTATGGGCATTTTGTTAATTCAACTAATATTCAACTAAAATAAAAGAAATGTTAAAAAATGGAATTCTTATCATTGTGTGTTTAATGATGGCTATGCAAGTTGTAAATGCACAAACAGGGAAAGTGACGGGGAAAATTTTGGATGGCGATTATAATGATGTGCTGGCGTTCGCCAATGTTTCGGTAAAAAATACTGAAAAAGGAACAACATCAGATTTTGAGGGTATTTACGCTTTGGAACTTAAAGAAGGCGTTTACTCCCTGGTT
Organism: Lutibacter sp.; assembly: GCA_003516285.1. GTDB lineage: Bacteria > Bacteroidota > Bacteroidia > Flavobacteriales > Flavobacteriaceae > Lutibacter. The sequence goes on from DPCK01000150.1 coordinate 11,392, forward strand.
TTTTCATTTATTGGCTATGAATCAAAAGAAATAACGGAAGTAAATGTTAAAGCCAATGAAGTGATTACTATAAACATTACCTTAAATTCTTCGGTTTTGTTAGATGAAGTGATGATTACTTCTTCAGCCAGACAAAATACGGAAGCATCCATCTTATTTTATCAGAAGAAATCTGCCACTTTAATTGATGGTTTGTCCATTGCTAGCATCAACAAAACCGGCGCCAGCAATATCGCTTCAGCAATAAAAAGCGTTCCTGGGGTTTCTGTCCAGGACGGAAAGTTTGTTTATGTCAGGGGTTTGGGCGACCGATACACAAAATCTATATTAAACGGGATGGATATTCCAGGGCTGGATCCTGATAAAAATACCATTCAAATGAATATTTTCCCTACCAATATTTTAGAAAATATTCTTGTTATTAAGTCTGCTTCTGCCGATTTACCAGCCGATTTTACAGGTGGCGTTATTGATATTGTGACCAAAGATTTTCCTACACAAAAGCAAATGGAATTTTCTGTTTCAGGAGGTTTTAATCCCAATATGCATTTTAAAGACAATTATTTAACCTACAAAGGTGGCACAACAGATTTTTTGGGTTTTGATGATGGTAACAGAGCTCTTCCAATTTCAACCGCGCAAATTATCCCAAATCCAGCTTCAACAAAAAACAGAACATTAGAGCCAATAACCCGCGCTTTTAATCCTACGCTGGCAACTGAAAATAAAACAAGTTTACCCGATTTTAGCATCGGCTTTAATTATGGAAATCAGTTTGATGTGAATGACAATAAACTTGGTTTTATAGCTTCTTTTGATTACAAAAACACCACCAATTTTTATGAAGGTTTTGAAAACGGAATTTATCAAAAACCTGAAGAAAGAGACGAATTTGAGCTACGTTTTGACAGAAGACAAAGAGGAAATATTGGCACAAACAATGTTTTGGCTTCTGTTTTAACGGGTTTGTCTTATAAAACCTTAAAATCAAAATACAATCTTAACTTTTTGCACATTCAAAATGGTGAAAGCAGGGCAGCCTTATTTGATCAGAAAACTGAGATTTCAAACGCGATAGATGTTGTAAAAGACAATTTGGAATATACAGAACGCGCCATTACCAATGTGCTTTTATCAGGTAAAAATACCAGTGAAGACGCCTCGTTTATTACTGAATGGAAAATATCGCCAACCTATTCCAGAGTTTATGATAAAGATGTTAGACTGACAACGTTCATAAAATTACCTGACGGATATACCATCAGTTCAGATGCCGGTTTTCCCAACAGAATTTGGCGGAATTTGGAAGAAATAAATGCGGTTGGAAAAATAGATTTTACTAAAAAATATGAGCTGTTTTCGAACAAGGCGGTATTTAAATTTGGCGGCTTGTACAGTTATAAACAGCGTGATTATTCGGTTTACAGTTACGAAATAGCTTTTAGAGATATAAGTCCGACAGTATTTGGCGGCGACCCTAACGCCATATTGGCCGATGAAAATATATGGACGCCATCCACCAATTCAGGTTCCTATATACGTGGTAATTTTGAACCGGCAAACTCTTTTGACGCCAATCAAAACACCGCGGCGGCCTATGTTTCCAATGAATTTAAAATTGGAGAAAATTTGAGAACAATTTTGGGTGTAAGAGCAGAGTATTTCACCACTTTCTTTACGGGACAAAACAATTTAGGCAGCCAAATATATGACAATGAAAATACTCTTAAAGAAATGGACTTTTTCCCTTCTGCAAACATCATATATGAATACAATGACAATTCAAATTTTCGGTTCTCCTATTCTAAAACAACAGCAAGGCCAAGTTTTAAGGAACTTTCGGTGGTTCAAATTCCTGATTTACTGACTGGGGTAATTTTTCTTGGAAACATTGATTTAAAACCTTCATATATTGACAATTTTGATTTCAGATATGAAGTTTATGGTGATCAGAATCAAATGCTTGCATTGAGCGGTTTTTATAAAAATTTTAAAGATCCTATTGAATTGGTTGCATTTTCTGTGATTGCGCCAAACCAATTTACACCCAGAAATTCGCCATCTGCTGAAGTACTTGGTTTTGAGTTTGAAGGCAGAAAGAATTTTGCTTTTATGGCTGAAAGTTTAAAAGATCTAAGTTTAAATTTAAATGTTTCCGTCATTGGCTCTAAAATAAAAATGAATCAAGGGATAAATGAAGAGTTTGATTCCAGAAAAACTTTCGCCAGAGATGGAGAAATCATTAAGGATACCAGAGAATTACAAGGGCAATCGCCATTTCTTATCAATGCCGGATTGAATTACAACAATACAACCGTTGGATTGGAAACAGGATTGTTTTACAATGTACAGGGAAAAACATTGGAAGTTGTTGGTTTTGGCCAAAACCCTGACGTTTATGTGCAACCTTTCAACAGTCTAAATTTCAATTTTTCAAAAACGATGGGGAAGGACAATAATTCATCCATTAGTCTTAAAGTGGATAATATTTTGGCTGAAAAACGTAAAAGTTTGTATGATTCTTTTGGTGCGACCGGACGGTCTTTCTCTTTAAGGCAACCGGGAACCTCGTTTTCATTGGGATACAACATTAGCTTATAATAAAGTTGGCGTATGAAAATAAAAAAGGCTGAAATTTAATTTTCAGCCTTTTTGTTTTAAAAATCACGTTTATTTTTTCATTAATTTACCACCAATGCTTTTTCTTCAATATGGATAATTTTATTTTTATTATAAGTCACAACAGTAATTTTATCAGTTTTAATGTAGGTCCAAACACCTTCTTTTACACCATTATTATAAGTGGCAATGGCAGTTTTATTTCCTTGTAAATCATAGCTGATCCAAGTGTCGTGCAGTTTTCCTTCTTTATTAAAATAGCCTTCGCGTTCAACAACATCGCTGTTATCGGCAAAATAATAGGTTGCTTTTACCAAATCATTCACCATTTTTTGATAAGTTACTTTTTGTTCTTGTGAAAATGCTGTGATGCAAAACAACATTACAACGATGTTTATTAAAGTTTTCATAATCTGTTTATTTTAAGTTCTTTTTTACGCATAATAAAAGTATGTTATTTGCTTTTTATTTACTTTAAGTTAACGTTAAGTTTACATTAAGTTTTTTCGAAATAACACAAACATCTTTAAATCAACGAATTAAAAGCGTCATAATTTTTATTTTCAATTTGGTTTTTAATAAAACAGTTATTCTTAACATAAAATTTACATTGGAATTATTTTTTTTCGACAAAATTTAATAAAGATATTGATGCTGGTTTTTAAAGTATTTGTACCTTTGTTTAAAATCATTCTAAATAAGCATTTTGATAACAACTGAAAATTCAGGTATTTTTAACTACGATTTTGATTGGAGCGTTTCAACCAAAAAGAAGTTGAACATTGACATAAATGAAAAATGCTGTGAAAAATTCAAGAATAAAAGCAACAAAACTTGCAAAAAATGCCCAAATCGTATTCCTTAATCCCTATATTTTAATACTTTTGCATTTCCTTTTCACTAAGATAAAATGCCGGATAATTCAAAAAAACTATTTCTTAAATTTTTAAAATGGAGATATCACCATATTTCCAATAAGCAATTCACCAATATTGCAAGTGCCGTTATTGGATTGTTGGCGGGGTTGGGCGCTGTAGTTTTAAAAAACCTGACTCATTTTATCCAAAAATTATTGGAAGGTGGTTTTATTAAGCAAATTCACGAGGCATTTTACTTTATTTTTCCAATTATTGGTTTTTTACTGGTATTGCTGATAATAAAGTATTTTATACGTAAAAAAGTTGGACACGGAATTCCTTCCACTTTGTACGCCATTTCAAAGCAAAAAGGAATTATGCCCAGGCACCAAATGTGGGCATCTTTAATTACGGCACCGCTCACAGTTGGATTTGGAGGTTCTGTCGGACTGGAAGGACCAACCGTTGCTACTGGGGCAGCTATTGGTTCAAATTTTGCCCGATTTTTTCATTTGAACCAAACCACCAGAACCTTGCTTATTGGAGCCGCCGCCGCGGGAGCAATGTCATCAATTTTTAAAGCGCCTATTGCTGCCATTGTTTTTGCGGTGGAGATTTTTAGTCTGGAACTCACTTTGGCTTCTATGATTCCTTTGTTGCTGGCTTCAATTACTGCGGTGTTAACTTCTTATTTCTTTTTTGGGGACGATGTATTGCTTCACTTTACCATACAGGATAAATTTGAGCTAAACGATGTGCTGTTTTATGTTTTCTTGGGCGTTGCCTCCGCAATGGCCTCCATTTATTTCAGCAAAATGTATTTTGCAATCAGTAATTTTTTTAAAAAATTCGAAAATCCATATATAAAGCTTCTTATTGGAGGTCTCTCACTCGGCGTGATTGTTTATTTTATTCCTACGCTTTTTGGCGAGGGATATGAAACCATTAACAATATTTTGAGGGGAAATGTTAGCGGAATTGTGAGAAATAACATATTTCAAATACTCACGGATAATTCCTATTTGATTATCCTGTTTTTAATTTGCTTGATCACCTTTAAGGTAATAGCAACTTCACTTACTTTTGGAGCCGGTGGTGTTGGGGGTATTTTTGCGCCAACGCTATTTACGGGAAGTGTGACAGGTTATGTGTTTGCTATGATGGTGAATGCCAGCAACATATTTAGCCACAAGCTTTCTTTAACCAATTTTGCGATGGTTGGTATGGCCGGATTAATGGCGGGTATTTTACAGGCACCTTTAACCGCGATATTTTTAATTGCTGAAATTACAGGCGGTTATGAACTTTTTGTGCCGTTGATGATTGTTGCCCTAATTTCTTTTGTCATCACCCAAAAATTTGTGCCTTATAATATTTATGCTTCCGAATTGGCGAAAAAAGGACAACTCATTACGCACGATAAAGATAAAAACGTGTTAATGATGCTCGATCTGAATAAATTGATTGAAAAGAATTTTGTGCTTCTTCATCCCGAAATGACCTTGGGTGAAGTGGTAAATAATGCTATTGCAAAATCGTCCCGAAACCATTTTCCTGTGGTAAATGAAGAAAATGATTATTTGGGAATATTGACTATCAATGATATTAGAAGCATTATGTTTAACAAAGAGTTATATGACACTGTAAAAGTTGAAAGTTTAATGCACGCCGGATCCGATATTATTTATTATGAAAAAGATTCAGCCGAAGATATTTTAAATAAGTTTAAAAGATGTGGTGCCTGGAATTTAGTAGTGCTTAAAGAAGGCAAATACTATGGATTTATCTCTAAATCACGGTTGCTTACTGCTTACAGAAGAAAGTTGATTGATGTAACTTCTTAATTTTTATTAATAAAATCAACCACTTTATCAGGAAAATCGGTAAAAACACCATCAACATTTGCTTCATATAAAGCCACGTGCAACAATGCTTCAAACGAATTAAAATCGCCAAATTGATCGGCCCTAAAAGTATAGGCGTGAACTATTAAATTAAGTTTGTGCGCGTTGGCGACTAAATTGGAGATTTTCCATTTCCCGTTTTTGTCTTTTCCGTCAAGAATTTGATGAATCCAAGGTCCGATGCCATCAGCATAAGTGGCAATTTTTTCCAATTTTTCATCATTTTTAAATTCCGTTAATTGCACCAAAAAAAGTTCGCTTTTGAATACATTTCTGATTCTTTTTAACTCCTTGACATCAAAACACTGTAATATACAGTTGTCTTTTTTGGTGTTGTAGCCGCAATTATTCAATATTTTCAACACTATTTTGGAAATATCTTTTCCTTCTTTTCGATGAAATTCAGGTTCTTTAATTTCTGGATAAATGCCAATATTTTTTCCGGTGCTTTTGTTCAATCCCTGAATGAATTCAATTTCTTCCTGTAAAGAATGCAATTTAAAGGTTGATGTAAATGCAGGAAACCGGTTTGGAAAAACAGCTTTGCTGGTTACGGGATCAAATCTTTCCGAAACATTTAATTGTTTCAGTTCCCAAAAAGTGAAATCGATTACATAAAATCGGCCGTCTTTTCTTTTTTTCTTCGGAAACTTTTGAGCAACATCGGTAACCGTTTCCAAATGAATGTCGTGAATCACGATGGGAACATCATCTTTGCTCAACACAATGTCCTGCTCCAAATAATCGGCGCCCATCGCATAAGCCATTGCTTTTGTCGGCAAGGTATGTTCGGGCAAATATCCCGATGCGCCTCTGTGGGCAATCACTGCTTTTTTTTTTTGTATTTCCATTGTTGGTTTTGGCAGATGCTAACTGCAAGATACGGACAGGATTAAAAACATGTTGAAAATGCGAAACATATTTAAAGTTTAAAGATTCATTAAATGTATGATTTTTTGTAGTTTTACGCACAACAATTTTTAATATCAACAGATGAAACGAGCCATAACAAATTTTGATACACCGTAGAATGATTAATGGCGACTGCATCTGTACAAATAAAAAATAAAATATAAACAGATGAAATTTGTAATCATTTTCGTTTTGATACTTTCTTTAGGAATGCTGGGAACCGGTTTTTATCTAAAAAATTCGGCTGATGCCAACGGGGAAATTGTGATTGGACTTGGGGTTTTGGTAGTGGCTTTCATTTTAATGCCTTTGTTTATTTACCATCGGTATAAAAATAAAAAAATGAGCGACTTTACCTTTGAAAAATTCAAAAACGACCTTGAAGAGCGAAGTAAAAGCGATAAAAATTTATAGTGATTAGTTCAAATTGCGTTTTTCAATAAAAAAACGTTTCAATAGTTTGCTGCATTCTTCTTCCAAAACACCGCCAAAAACCGCTGTTTTTGGGTGTAAAGTGGTATTCATTACCAAAAAACCTCTTTTTTCTTCCGATGCGCCATATACAATTCTTCCAATTTGTGTCCAATAACTGGCGCCTGCGCACATTTGACAAGGTTCTAAAGTCACATACAACGTGCACTCTTTTAAGTATTTTCCGCCTAAAAAATCGGCCGCAGCGGTAAAAGCCTGCATTTCGGCGTGCGCGGTCACATCATTTAAAGTTTCCGTTAAATTATGAGCACGTGCAATAATTTGGTTGTTCATCACAATCACCGCGCCAATGGGAACTTCATTTTTGTCCAAAGCAATTTCTGCCTCCTGCAAAGCGCGTTTCATAAAATAAGTGTCGTCAAATGGTTCCATCATCCATCAAAAGTAATTATTTTTAACTGAACTCATCTTGATTTTTTTTATTGAAGCGAAAATTAGTTATTTTGGTAGTGATTGAAGTTTTTTTGCGTTATATAGCGGGGCTATGGAAGGGAAAAAAGACAGGGCAGAATATTAAGAAACAGTCCATCGGACTGTTTTAGTGAATGAGCCGGGAGGCGCAAGGCAAAAAAAAGAGTAATTTTTTAGCCAATTAGAAAAAGTCAAGAAGAGTTCATTAACCGAACAATTTAAATAGCGTAGTTTTGTATTGGTGAAAACAAATTTATTGGCACATATTAACGATCCGAAGGACCTGCGAAAGCTGGCTAAAAATCAATTGGAAACAGTTGCCAAAGAACTGCGCGAATTTATTATTGATATTGTTGCCGCCAAAGAAGGACATTTGGGCGCCAGTTTGGGTGTGGTTGAATTGACCATTGCGCTGCATTATGTGTTTGATACGCCAAACGATTTGTTGATTTGGGATGTTGGCCATCAGGCATACGGACATAAAATATTAACAGGACGTAGAGATAGTTTTCACACAAACCGTCAATTGAGCGGGATTTCGGGTTTTCCAAAACGTAGCGAAAGTATTTACGATGCTTTTGGTACCGGACATTCTTCCACTTCAATTTCGGCGGCATTGGGAATGGCGCTTGCCTCAAAATTAAAAGGCGATTTTCAAAAACACCATATAGCGGTTATTGGCGACGCTTCCATTGCCAGCGGAATGGCTTTTGAAGGATTGAACCACGCCGGTGTAACTAACGCCAATTTATTGATTATTTTAAACGACAACGCTATGGGAATTGACCCAAGCGTTGGAGCATTGAAAAAGTATTTTACCGACGTAAAATCGGGTAAAAAAGTTCGGAAAAACAACATTATTGAGGCGTTAAATTTTAATTATTCCGGACCAATTGACGGTCATAATATCAACGACATTATCATGGAACTGGAACGTTTAAAATCGATTAATGGCCCTAAATTTTTGCATATTATCACCACAAAGGGTAAAGGGCTGCAACAAGCGGAAAATGATCAGGTAACTTATCATGCGCCAGGGAAATTCGATAAAATAACCGGAGAATTACCGGCTAAAAACAACATTCCACAACCGCCAAAATATCAGGATGTTTTTGGGGAAACATTGGTGGAACTGGCAAAAAACAATCCGAAAATTGTGGGAATTACACCTGCGATGCCCACAGGAAGTTCTCTAAAATTGATGATTGACGAAATGCCCAAAAGGGCTTTTGATGTTGGCATTGCGGAACAGCACGCGGTAACTTTGTCTGCCGGAATGGCCACGCAGGGATTGATTCCTTTTTGTGCCATTTATTCCACATTTTTGCAACGCGCCTATGACCAAATTATCCACGATGTGGCCATTCAAAAATTGCCTGTCATTTTTTGCATAGACCGAGCCGGAATTGTGGGTGAAGACGGCGCAACGCACCACGGAGCCTTCGATATTGCTTATTTGCGTTGTATTCCAAACTTAGTGGTTTTTGCGCCTTTAAATGAAATTGAATTGCGAAATATGATGTTTACCGCGCAATTGGGCATCGATTTTCCGTTGGCAATTCGTTATCCTCGCGGACAAGGAACGCTTATTGAATGGAGACAGCCTTTTGCTAAAATTGAAATAGGAAAAGGTGTTTGTATTTCAGATGGTTCAGAAATTGCTGTTTTGAGTATTGGTACTATCGGAAATAAGATATCAGAACTTCAGCCTGAATTGCCAAAAAACAAGGTTGCGCATTATGCAATGCGTTTTGTAAAACCTTTGGATGAAAAATTGCTTCATAAAGTATTTAAAAAGTTTGAAACCATTGTCTCAATTGAAGACGGCGCCATTATGGGCGGATTTGGAAGCGCCATTTTAGAATTTGCTTCAAACAATAATTATACAAGCAAAACCATTAAACATTTGGGAATTCCGGATCATTTTGTGGAACACGGAAAAGTGGAAGAATTGTATAAAAGTATTCATTTATCTAAAGAAAAGATAAAGGAATTCCTGATTAAACTTTTATAAAAAAAATATTTTATGTTTCTTTGCGGAAATATTTTCTAGCCGCTAATATGATTATGAAATGCGATTAAATTTTTTCCTTTTTTTTACCATTTTTTACACTTTCAAAACAACAGCTTCAATTTCAAAAGATACTTTGTCCATTGATTCACCGCCGGTAAGCCATTGGGAGGAAACCAATAATTTTAGGTTGATTTTTACCCAAAATTCCTTTGTTAACTGGAGTTCAGGCGGCAACAATTCAATTTCGGGTATCGCAAAAATAAACATAAAAAGAGATTACAAAAACAATCATAAAGTTTGGCAAAATGAGTTGAAAGCCTGTTATGGTTTAAATAAAGAAGCCAGACGCGAATTGCGAAAAACCGAAGATTTAATTGAGTTAAATTCGACTTTCGGTTATAGAAAAGACATTACTTCAAAATGGTATACTTCTGCAAAATTCAATTTTAAGACACAATTTGCAAATGGTTATAAATACCCAAACAAGGACAAGCCAATTTCAAAATTCTTTTCTCCTGCCTATAATTTTTTTGGCGTTGGATCTGAATATTTTTCAAAGGAAAATGAACTTAAAGTGTACATTTCGCCGCTCACCAACAAAATGACTTTTGTTTACAATCAAATTTTGGCAAATGAAGGCGCTTTTGGCGTAGCTCGTGCCATATATGACACTGAGGGCGATTTGGTGACCTCGGGCGAAAATTTAAAAATGGAAGTGGGAACTTATATTTCCAGCGAATGGAAAACAATGGTGATGGAAAATATAAAAATGAGCAATAAATTGATTTTGTATTCTGATTATTTAAACAAATATGGAAATATAGACGTTAACTGGGAGATGAATTTTGATATGACCATTAACAAGCATATAACTGCAAATGTAGGTACGCATTTTTTATATGACGATGATGTGAAAAGTAAAAAAGACCAGAATAACGATGGAATTTTGGTTTCTGTTGGACCTAAAATTCAATTAAAACAAATGTTGGGCGTTGGTGTGTTATATTCGTTTTAGAGACATTTATAAAAAACAAAAAAGTTCTTAAATCCAAGTTTAAATTGGCATTAAGAACTTTTTTATTTCAAGTGCTTTTATTTCAAGTGCTTTTATAAATCTAAACCTAATCCAAATCAAATTTTATGCCTTGCGCCAAAGGCAATTCGGTGGTGTAATTTATGGTGTTTGTTTGGCGTCTCATATAAACTTTCCAAGCATCTGAACCTGATTCTCTTCCGCCGCCGGTTTCTTTTTCACCGCCGAAAGCACCGCCAATTTCAGCCCCTGAGGTGCCAATATTTACGTTTGCAATACCGCAATCGGAACCTTGAACAGATAAAAACAATTCGGCTTCACGTAAATTGTTGGTCATAATTGCAGAAGATAGTCCTTGAACAACGCCATTTTGCAATGCAAGGGCATTTTTAAGTTCGCCTGAATATTTTATCAAGTATAAAATTGGTGCAAAAGTTTCGTGTTGCACAATTTCAAAATGGTTTTCAGCCTCAACAATTGCAGGTTTAACATAACAGCCGCTTTCGTAACCTTTTCCGTTTAAAACTCCGCCTTCAACAATAATTTTTCCGCCTTCTTTAACAGCTTCTGACAAAGCATTTTCATACATTTTAACCGCAGCTTTGTCAATTAAAGGTCCAACGTGGTTGTTTTCATCCAACGGATTTCCGATGCGCAATTGTTTGTATGCCTTCACCAAGGCATCTTTTACCTGCTCATATATAGATTCGTGAATAATTAACCTTCGGGTTGATGTACAACGTTGACCAGCCGTGCCCACAGCGCCAAATACGGCGCCAATAATGGTCATTTTTATATCAGCGCTTGGCGTGATAATAATGGCGTTGTTACCGCCCAATTCTAACAACGATCTTCCCAAACGTTCTGCAACAGTTTTTGCCACAATTTTACCCATTCTGATGGATCCGGTTGCTGAAATTAAGGCTATGCGATTGTCGGTGGTCATATATTCGCCAACTTTATAATCGCCATTGATTATGCAAGAAATTCCTTCTGGCAATTTATTTTCTTTTAAAACGCTGGCAATGATATTTTGACAAGCAATGCTGCATAAAGGCGCTTTTTCAGAGGCTTTCCAAACGCAAACATCGCCAGCAATCCAGGCCAATGCAGTATTCCAGGCCCAAACAGCTACAGGAAAGTTAAATGCGGAAATAATGCCCACAATTCCTAACGGATGATATTGGTCATACATTCTGTGTCCCGGACGTTCGGAATGCATCGTAAAACCGTGCAATTGTCTGGACAATCCAACTGCAAAGTCGCAAATGTCAATCATTTCCTGAACTTCTCCTAAACCTTCTTGCAGCGATTTTCCCATTTCATAAGAAACCAATTCTCCTAGTGGTTGCTTAAGTTCACGCAATTTTTCGCCAAACTGACGAACCATTTCGCCACGTTGCGGTGCCGGAACAATTCTCCAGCTTGCAAAAGCTGTTTGTGCAGTTTCTATCACTTTTTCAAAATCGTCTTTTG
>DPCK01000127.1 GCA_003516285.1 Lutibacter sp.
ACCGGAAGTTCCAGAATGAAAGCAGGAACAGCGCAAAAACTCATTTTAAATATGATTTCAACCAGCGTTATGATCCAACTTGGAAAAATAAAAGGCAATAAAATGGTTGATATGCAATTAACAAACGATAAACTGGTGATGAGGGGAACAAAAATGCTGATGGAGGAATTAAATATTTCAGAAGAAAAAGCCGTTGAACTGCTAAAAAAGTACAAAAACGTGCGAACTGCAATTTACAATTACACATATGGGAACGGATAGAAAAGAAATGGTTAGGGGCTTAAAATATGCATTGGCCACTTTGCCCCTTGTGGTTGCGGCGCCAATTTTAATTACTATTGGTTTTAAAGCCATCAAACAACAAAACAATTATTTATTCCTTATTGTTGGCATTGTGTTGGCGATAACCGCCATATTTTTAGGGATTTTAGGCATCAAAATAATTTTAAATGCCCTTTTTAACACCAAATAATGCGAATCCTTAGTTTCAAAAAAATTACAAACTGGGAATATTGGCCATCTTACCTATTTTATGTTCCGCTATTGCCGTATGCTTTTTATTTGGCTATAAAAGCGAGAAGTTTCGGCTTTTTTTCAGCGGTTAATCCGGGAATTGAAGGCTCTGGAAACGGATTGGAATCAAAATACAAAACCCTCCAATTGCTGCCTTCATACTATTGTCCGAATTCTATTTATTTAGAAAAAGGCGAAAATATTCAAGACATCTTACCGAAAATCATCGCTAATAACATTGAATTTCCTTTAATCATTAAGCCTGATATAGGTTTCAGAGGTTTGCTGGTGACAAAAATTAAGAACGAAGCTGAACTTTCTGCATATCTTAAAAAATACTATTCCATCGATTTGATTATCCAGGAATTTGTGGATTACAAAAATGAATGCGGTATTTTTTACCATAGATTTCCGGGCGAAAAAAAGGGTAAAATCACTTCAATAACCTTGAAAAAATATTTGGTAATTGTTGGTGACGGACAATCAACACTTTTGGACTTAATTTTAAATGATGAAAGAGCCAAACGTTATTCAAAATACCTTATCGATATAAATAAAAACAGCCTAGAGTTCATTCCAAAAAAGAAGGAAGAAGTTGTGCTGAACATGATTGGAAACCATTCCAAAGGAACCCAATTTATTAATGGCAATCATTTAATAAATAGCGAATTGGAGTGTTTTTTAGACAACTTAAACACCAAAATTGAAGGTTGGTACTATGGAAGAATAGATGTGAAATACGACAATTTTGATGAATTGCTAAAAGGTGAAAACCTGAAAATTATTGAAGTCAACGGTATCATATCCGAACCCACCCATATTTACGACGCTTCAAAAGGAAGTTATTTTAAAGCCTTAAAATCGATTCAAAATCATTGGAAACTCATCTATATCATTGGTGTAAAAAACAAGAAACTAAACAAGGGAAACTACACCAATTTAAGTAATCTGATTGCAGTATATTTAAGTTATAAAAAGTATTTAAAAAAGATACACAAACTCAATTCTAACGCACTGAATTCTTTTTAGGCGTGGTCGGGTTAAATCCGAAATCTGCATCAGGAAGTGCAATTCCCAGTTGAGAAATCACATAACCCACACTTGCAAAATGATGAATTGCGTGGCTGTGTGCTTGAATTAAAATGCCGCCCAAGGTATAATTCACAGAAACAATTCCCAAGCCCAAATCATCAGTTACAAGCACAATCCTATTATAATCTTCCTTATCAATTAATTTCAATCGTTGCAAAATATCTTCAAAATAAGCAATTCCATATTTCGTGTATTTTTCAGCCAATTCATTTCGTTTTCTGTTGATTAAATTGATGTTCCCCGATTCCAAGCCGTCCAAAACACAATCAAAAACATCTAAAATATGACGCATATGAACCCCAATACTTGAATAATATGGTGCAATGGTTGTGTTGTTATATTCATCATCGGAAATGCAATTCAATAACTGAATTCCACGATGTAAATTAATTTCAATAGCTTCAATCATATACGATAAATTAGAATTTTTTCTGTATAAAATAATTTAACTTATTAGTTTTATCAAGGTAAAAATTCCCAGTGATAAAAACAATAAACTTAAAATAATATTGATGTTTGTCGCAATAAATGATATTCTCTTACTGATAATTTTCGCAAAAAATATGTAGGTGTAAAATAATAAAAATGAGCCGGTTGCCGCTCCCAAAATAAATAAGAAAATATAAGGCTGTTCAATGATAATTTTATTGATGGAACCCAGATAAATACTGATGCCCAGATAAAATGGAATCGCCAGCATATTCACCGAGGACATCGCCATACCTTTAAAAAAATAATTTCCTTTGCTGATTTTGCTTTTTTCTTTCATTTTTTTTCGGGAAAGCATAAAGAAAAAAATTGCCAAAATGAAAAACACAAAAACACCTGCCATTTTTAAAGCCGCTATAACTTTCGGATTTTCAATGAGAAATTCGGCAAAAAACAAAGCGATTCCTGCCTGAAAAAAAACGATGAATGCAGCTCCAAAAGCAAATTTTATGCTTTCAATTTTACCTACATTCAACCTGGTTTTAAGCACAGTCATATTCAACATTCCCGGCGAAATCAATCCGAAATATGCCATTGCGATGCCATAAAAAACGTGAAGAAAATAGCTCATTGTGTTAAAAAGGTTAAAGGTTGAAAAATTCTTACTATTTAACACTAAATACTTCGCGAATCATTTTTTGCAGCATAATTGGTGATAAAACCATTGATGTCTTTTGAAATTTGTAATTTATTGATAAGCAAAAAATACAATACTGAGATTAAGACACCTTTCAAACCAATGTTAATGATGGGATGAAAATTGAAATTCCAAAAATAAAACACCCCGAAAATAGCCGAAATAATGAGTGACAATTTAATTGTATTCAAGTTGAATGGCTGAATATTCAATTTAGATTTCAAATAAATAATTTTAGCCACACTGTAAAACACAACTACAATTAGCGTTGCTATTGCTGCCCCATTGATGCCAATTAAATCGATCAGCCACTTGTTTAAAAAGATAACACTGACGGCCATGGCCAACGATAAATAAAAAAATATTTTATAGTATTTTGAGTTTAACAATACGGCATTTCCGGTTCCCAAAGCCAGTTCCATCAGTTTTGAAAGCGATATAATCATCACAACCCAAATTCCTTTGGTAAATTCGGGTTTGTTAATTAATGCATATAAATCGGCAATGTTTAAATTGATCAATAAAAAAAACAGGCCGCCAATAACCAATAAATTTATGGAAGTTTGTTTGTAAAGTTTTTCAACCTCAACAATATTATTTTCATTCATATCTTTTGCTGTGATTGGACTTGTAATTTGCTGCATCGCTCGTGTGGGAATTCCAATGACGCTGGCAATATAAATCCCTACGGAATAATAGGCAACCTGCGCTATTTGTTCCATTTGGGGAATCATAAACTTGTCAATTTCCAGCAACACGCCGGCAGCAGATCCTGCAACGATGATATAAACCGAAAAAGAAATAATTTCTTTTAAATTTGAAGGAAGTGAAAATTTAAACGTTGGTTTATACACATAAAAAGCATAAAGCATCATAATTAGAGTGCTTAATCCATAAACAATTACCACTCCGTAAATAAATTGTTCATTGTTGAGCCATTTAAAAAATACCGCAAATAATAAAAATGTGGTACAAATTCGAGGAAAAATTTCTTTGACAAAATTTCCGAAAACGGAATTTAGCTGCACTTTTGTCCACGAATAAAAAACCTCAAAATAACCCATAAAAATAGCCAACAGAAATATAAGATACGTATATTTTTTGATGATGGGGTTTTCCATAGAAATCCAATTCGCTATAGTTTCATAGATAAAAGCACCCGCAAATGCCAATGGAATAATGATAAACAGCGGTAAGATAAGCGTTGTTGTCAAAAAACCATCTTGTTCCATTTTAGTTTTATAGGAAGAATAAAACTTAACGATCGTATGTTGCATTCCAAAAACGAGCAATGGCAAAATAATATTTGCGGCAGAAAGCAAAAAAGTAATCAATCCAAAATAATCTTCGTGCAAAAAATGGGTATATAAAAACAGCACATTGATGCCGCCCACCCCAAAACCCAAAAAAATAATGAGCGTATTAAAAAAGGACTGCTTTAAAATGATTCCCATTACAACAATTTAATAATTTCCTCATAAATCTTCTCCCCTACATTTTCACCGAATAAATCCATCTCAAAATCAGCTTCTGAATTTTGAAAATCGTTAAAAGTCTTAAACATTTTTTCCTTGTTACTGCCCACGATTTTAGCAAATCCGTTTGTGACCAGTTCCACCCATTCAGTTTCCTCTCTGGCAATAATACAATGTTTTTTATTGAAAAATGCTTCTTTTTGGAGTCCGCCACTATCGGTAACCACCAAATTGCATTTTTTTAAAAGCGTCAACATATCAAAATACCCGACCGGATCAATTATTTTCAGGTCGTGCGTTAACTGATGGGCTGCTAAAATAGCTTTAGTTCTTGGATGTAAAGGCAACACCACCTGTTTTTCTTTGCTTATCAATGCCAATCCTTCAAAAATCTCCTTCAGCTTTTCTAAATCATCCGTATTTTCCTGACGGTGGATGGTTGCCAACACAAATTCATTGGGAATTAAGCTTAAATGTGAAATTATGGACGATTTTTCTTCAGAAATTTTACTGTAATATTCAACGGCATCTTTCATAATATCACCACATTTTACCATTTTTGCGGGTAAATTTTTGTATCCTTCTTTTTGCAAATTTTCGATGGCGGTTTCTGTAGGGCAAAGCAATAAATCGGAAATTCTGTCGGTTAAAATCCTGTTGATTTCTTCTGGCATTTTCATATTATAAGAGCGCAAACCTGCTTCAATGTGAACAATTTTGATATTCATTTTTTTTGCGGCCAATGCTCCGGCCAACGTGGAATTTGTGTCTCCGTAAACCACCACCAAATCAGGATTTTCCTTGGTTAAAACTCCCTCAATTTCTATAAGCATTTGTCCGGTCATAGCGCCGTGCCCCATTCCGTTAATCGCCAAATTATATTTAGGTTTTGGTATGTCCATTTCTTCAAAAAATATGTCGCTCATATTGGCATCATAATGCTGGCCGGTATGCACAATCACCTCTTCAACATCTTTGTGTTTGTTGATAATTCGACTTAAGACCGCCGCTTTTACAAATTGAGGCCTTGCCCCTAATATGGTTACAATTTTGTTCATTCAGTGATTATATATATGAGTTCCGAAACTTTTTTAGTCAGTTCCTTTCTATGAAATTGGGCAATATTTTTTGAATCAGCCGTTAAATTTCCTAGCTTAAATTTAGCATATAAATTTAACAAAGCTAATTTTAAAGTTTGTTTATCTTCAAAATCCACAACCGAGCCTCCGTTGGTTTCTTTTATTATCTCAGCCAAGTCGCCATTTGTTGGCGCAATTGCCAAAATNNGCTGAAATTCCACCACTTTATCGTGCGTCACATAATCAATGATTTGCACATTTTTGGTAAGTTTGTGTTTTGAAATATCATTTATTACGGAAGTATCTATTTTCCCAATAAGCTTCAATTCAAAATCTGCAGCAAACTCTTTATTTTCAGAAATAATTTCAGACAAAACTTCCCACAACATTTTCGGATTTCTGTCGGCGTTCATCAACCCGATATGCGTTATTGTAAATTTTGAGTCCAATGTAACATTTCCGTCTGTTAACGCTTCATCAAAACCATTTGTTACCGTAATTACATTGCTGTTAAATGTGCTAAAGTTTTCTTGCATCGTTTTACCGACAACCAAAACCGCATCTGCATTTTTTAGTACCTCATTTTCTAAAAAACGGTGCTTTTCAATGGATTTTTTGGTTAAAGGCAGTTGCTGAAAATAATCAATTTCTATCCACGGATCCCTAAAATCGGCAATCCACTTTATGTTAAGTTCCTTCTTTAAATTTAACCCAATTAAGTGCATACTGTGTGGTGGACCGGTAGTGATCACCACATCAATTTTGTTTAATTTTAAATACTTTTTTAAATAATCAGTCGATGGTTTTACCCAGAATTTACGGGCATCGGGAATAAAATAATTTGCGCGAATGTATTGCAGTATTTTACCAAATAATGAAGGATTCGGATTTATAAATCCGGCACTCTCCGTTTTCTTTTTTCCGAAGAAAGCGATCAAATTATTGGGTTCCCAAATGGGTAATCTTAAAACTTCAATGCCTTGTGGAATATCTTTGGCCAATGATTCATCTAAAATTGGATATTTGGGATTTTCAACGGTGTAAACAACGGGCTCGATTCCAAAATCACGAAAATATTTCACAAACTTCAACCAACGCTGTACGCCTGAACCTCCTGCCGGAGGCCAATAATAGGTGATAATGAGCGCTTTTTTCTTCATTTGGTTAAATTGGCATACAAAGCTATTAATTTTTCCGAGGTTTTTTCCCAGCAAAATTCTTCTTCAACAAATTGTTTCCCGTTTTGTCCCAAACGATACCTTAAAGCTTCATCATTATATAATTGCAATACTTTATCTGCAAAATCTTGGGCATTTTTCTCCAAATGCACCAATCCGGAATTTGTTCTTTCTATTAAATTTTTCTGTGCAATGGCATCGCTCACCAAAACTGGTTTTCCAAAACTCATATATTGAAAAAGTTTGTTTGCGTAAGCCACATCGTGTTGAATATTTCTGAGCAACGGAGAAACACAAACGGCACTTGCTAAAATATATGAAGGAAACAAAGATACATCCTGCCAACCTTTAAAATCGACCTGATTTTCCAACTTCAAATCTATTACCTGCTGCTTCAAAATTGGATCTGTTGAGCTAATACCAACAATGACCAACTTTACATTTGGAATTTTTTCCTTTAAAATCAACAACGATTCAATGGCAGTTTGCAAACCTCGGCGCAAACCTGTATCACCCAAATATAAAATTACAAAGTCATTTTTATAGGAGTCAACAATTAAATTATCAATTACAGCATCTTTATAAAACGACTGATGTACCGTATTTGGAACCAGCACAATTTTATCGCGGGAAATTTTTGTACGCCCAATAACTTCTTCAATAAACTCTTGTGAAACCGTGATAATTTTGCTTGCCTTTTGAATAAATTCTTCTTCTTTTTGTTTCCATCTTTTCGGAGAAATCAACTGTTTTCCGGGAAACTTTTGAAGATGGGCATACAATTTCATGATTTCTGGCATATTGTCGTGCAAATCCAATACTGTTGGTAATTTCAATGTTTTATTTGCCTTAAAAGCAGCTTCAGCAATTCTCATATCGTGAATGTGAATGGCTTCAATTTTAAATTTCTTTAAAAAATGACCAATTTTCCAATTCATTAAATTTGAATAAAATGGAAAGGTATAAGCCAAAGCCGATAGTTTGTATTCCAATTTATTAGACTGATAACGCTTTACTTGGATTCCTTTAATTAAAACATCATTCTCATTTTTATTGTATTTCAAACAAAACAAAAAAACTTCGTGACCTTTTTCAATAAGCGAAATTGCTTCATTTTCAACCCGTGGATCGGGCGGAAACGTTTTGTCCAAAATCATTCCAATACGCATAACAACTATTTTTCTGCGTACACTGCGTAGTATCGAGGCGTAAATTTTCTTAAAATTGGTCTAAATCCAATTTTATTAACAAGGCTTGTCCACTTTTCAATCTTTTTAATTTTCCAGCCCGTTTTTTCAATAAGCCAATCAAATTGCCAATCTTCAAACTCATGGTAATGTCTATCCCACATATCCGTTTTACTTCTATATGCTTTAGCAAACCATAAATTTAATGGAATCGTAGTAATTAATTTTTTGGCCTCTATTGCTTTTAAAACAGCATATGGTGACAATAAATGTTCAAAAATTTCAAATGCCGTAACTGCATCTACATTGTACTTTTTAACAATTTCTGGCAGCTCATCTAAATCTTCTCCAGAAGTATTATAAACAGTGTATCCGTTTTGCTCCATAATTTCGGCAAACGGATTACGCACTCCTAAATCTAAAATAGTTGCAGGCGCTGGCAACACACTTTTTAAAAAATTAAGTGTATTTTGATATCTTTTTAATGGTAAAGTATTATGCATCAGGTAAATAAATAAATATTAAATTCTTTGACAAGGTATTAATTTAATTATAGATAATCAATAAAAATATTCAATCGAAATTATAACATTTACAGAATAAAAAAAGGTGCTTTAAAGCACCTTTTCCTCTTTCATAACCTGATTTACCCTTTTCAAATAATTTTCCTGCAATTGAGTTGACTGATGCGAATATACATCGTATATCTCAAAAAAAAAATAGCACATTTATAAGCGTGCATTTTTTATGTATAAAAGTGCTTTATGGCTATATAAACGCTATATTTGATGATTAATAGCTGTACTTTAATGACTAAAATTACCCGTATTTTAATTGCATTCTTGCTATTTAGCACAAATTTATTGGCCCAAATTCCCGGATTAACACAATTTACCACAAATAATGGTTTGCCCAGCAATACCATATATGATATTGTACAGGATGAACATGGATTTATTTGGTTCGCAACTGATTATGGCATCAGTAAATTTGATGGAACTACTTTTAAAAATTTCACAATTAACGATGGACTCCCTGATAATGAAATTTTACTTCTGTTTAAAGACACAAAAGATCGTATTTGGATGTTTGGGTTTAATGGAAACATTGGCTTTATTCAAAATGAAAAATTTTTTAATATCAATAATGTGCGATTTTTGAATGACCTCGATTTTACTAATTTTATCTCTGAGACATTTGAAGACAGCAAAAAAAATATATGGTTTTTTGAATCTTTAAGTAACATTAAAAAGTTAGATTCTTCAAATAGAATCTCTTCATTTAATTTAGAAAAACTTTTTTTAAAAAATGGCTCAAAAAAATTTAAAATCATTGAAACTACTGAAGGTGATATTAAAATATTGGTATCAATAACGAACCAACAAAATATAAATCAAATATTTAGTACTTCAATATCAAAACCTAAATGGGATGTAATAAATTTAGATTTATATGATCAAGGTACAATTTTATCATTAAGAAAGGAAAAACCTGAAGCATTTAAAAATATTGATAATGTTTCAATGCAAATTTCAGATATCATTTTTAATAGTTTTAACTATACCAATTCATCTAATTTATTGTATCAAACCCTTTTTTATAATAATTCATATTTAATCACAAATTTAAATGATGGCGTTATATTAATTAATTCAAATAATAAATCTCAAAACAAGAAAATACTCTCTTCAATCCATTCAACAAAGTCATTTTTAGATAACGAAAATAACATTTGGATTGGCAGCCAATCAAACGGTGTTTTTCTATTTCCCAATCTTAAAGTTCAAGGAATTCAATTTGATGATCCAAAGGGAAATGATTTGCATGCGATATCGCTGTTTCAAGATAAATTGATTGTTGGAAATGAACAAGCTGAAATTATCATTTTAAACAAGGAGACCCTTCAAACTATTGCATCGAAGAAATTGGATGATAACCCAAAAAGAATAAAACTGTTGGCATCGCGTGAAAATCTTCTTTTTATTTTAAGCAATAACAGCATTGAACAATTAAATCCTAATTTTAACATTGAAAGTATCAAAAACATGTATGATGCCGATTTTTTAAAAACTGATTTAAAAAATTTCAAATATTTTTCAATTGAAGGCGATGAAATTTATACTGCCAATTCCAATGGCGTTGCCAAAATGAATAGAAACTCATTATTTACAGAAAAATTATGGAATCAAAGAAGCACTTCCATTTATTATGCAGGAAATGACAGTCTTTGGATTGGCACTACCAAAGGTTTATTCCTCCAAAATAAAGGTGTCACCAAAAAATATGACTTGGGGAATCAATTCAATTTAAATTCTATTTATGCTTTGGAAAATTCTTCCAAAGGATTATTAATAGGATCAAACGCTTACGGATTGGGAATATTAAAAAACGGTAAATTTAAATCCATTTCCAGTATAGACGGCTTATTGAGCAATTATGTTAAATCCATTTTTGTGGATAAAAAAAACAATATTTGGCTTTCTACTAATTTAGGATTGAACCAGCTCACCCTTGATGCTAACAATAATTTGGTGAATCTTAAAACGTATACCATTTCGGACGGGTTGTACAGCAATGATGTTAGAGCTTGTTATGTATATGACAATAAAGCATTTGTGGCAACCTCAAACGGATTGAATATTATTGACATTTCAAATGAAGAAAATTCTATTTCTGCGCCAAGAATTCATATGAATGAGATGCTGGTGAATAACAATACCATCGAAAAAACAAACAATCAAACATTTGACTTCAAATCCAATAATATTCAATTTAATTTTTCAGGAATATCTTTTAAAAGTTTGGGAAACATTACCTTTAAATACCGGTTGTTGGGATTGGAGCCCGATTGGATTGAAACCAAAAACAATACCGTTAGATACTCTTCTTTACCGCCAAACGACTATACTTTTGAAGTAAAAGCAATTTCAAAAAATAATTTGGAAAGCATAAATCCTTCCTTGTTTTCATTTAAAATTAATCCGCCTGTTTATAAAACCTGGTGGTTTATAAGCATCGCAATTTTGATGTTGATATTATTCATTGCCTATTTATTTTACCGCAGAAACCAAAAAATAAAACAACAAGAAAAAATCAAAGAGAATATTTCCAATTTGCGTTTTAAGGCATTAAACGCGCAAATGAACCCGCATTTCATCAACAATTTATTGGTGAACATTGAAGATTTGGCGAATAAGGGAGACATTGAGGAAGTAAAAAACTGTTTGGGGAAATTCGGCGAATTGGTAAATTTAATTCTCCAATCAACCAAATCAAACCTTATTAATTTAACCGATGAAATTGAAATGGCCAAATTATATTTGGAACTTCAAAAATTAAGATTCCATAAAAATACCTCTTATACCATTCATACAGATTCCATTTCACCAGAAGAATTGGAAAGTATTTTGGTGCCGCCAATGATTTTGCAGCCAATTATTGAAAACTCCTTTAAACACGGTTTTAAAAATGGAAATAAAATGAATCATATTGCCTTGAATTTTAATATTGAAGGGAATGAATTTCTCATCTGTGAAATTTCAGATAACGGTGTTGGCATTCAAAAAAATGATAATTCCACAGCAGCAAAAAGTCAGGGAATCTCATTTTCCAATATTAACGAACGCCTGCAATTGATCAATGATGCTAAAAATGAAGAAAATTTAGTGATTATTTCAAATGTAACAGATGAATTCAATACCTTAGTGGGATTGAAAGTAACTTTAAAAATTCCATTAATAAGTTTTTAAATATTTTTATGATAAGTGCCATTATTATTGAAGACGAGAACGCGGTCTACCAGCATCTCAAAAAAATTATAGAAACAAATTACAATTCCAAAATCACGATTGTTGGCCACGAAACCGGTGTTGAAAAAGGAATTAAACTGATAAATGACCTGAATCCGCAACTGGTATTTTTAGACATCCAATTACAAGACGGGGATGGTTTTGAAATATTGGACCACTTCGCCAATACTTCTTCATTTGAAGTGATTTTCACCACCGGACTAAAAGATTACAAAGAAAAAGCGATGGATTATTTTGCTTTCTATTATCTGAATAAACCAATACAAGAAGATCAATTAATTGCCGTTGTAGATAAATTTTTATCGAAACAATCCGCTTTTAATTCCGAAAAATATCTTGCTTTTAAGCATCAAATGGAAAACAAAAATCATAAAATATCCCTTCCGATGAATAATGGCGATTTTACGATTGTTGACATAGATGATATTTTATATTGTGAGGCCGACGGAAGTTACACCAACTTTTATACTGCTGACAATAAGGTATATACCACCTCAAATAATTTAAAAAAAGTGGAAAGCATTTTAATGCAAGCCACTTTTTTTAGAATACATCGCTCTACGCTTTTAAACTTAAAGCACGTAGTTCAATTTAACCATACGGGAGAATTGGTGCTTTCAAATAAAAAAAAGCTGTTGGTTTCCTCAAGAAACAAAACGAATTTCTTAAGAATTCTTAAATTGATGAATTATTCTATCAGTTAGTTTTTCTTTTTTCCACAAAAAACCAACCTGTAAAAATAATCAAAAGCAATCCGTAAGAAATTAAAGTGATTGTGCTTCCTTGTTTAACAACAGTAGGTTCAAACTTAAATTCAATTTTATGGGTTCCTTTTGGAATTTCCAATCCGCGCAACACAAAATTAACGCGGTAATGCGGCGTTAAGTTTCCATCAATATAGGCATTCCATCCATCCTTATAAAAGATTTCAGAAAACACAGCAAACTGATTTGTGGCTGCATTGAAATCGTAAACCAAATTGTTTAACGCATAAGAGGTCAGTTGAATCGTTGCTGTTGAATCTTTTGGGTAATTGATTTTAAAGCCTGCAGAAACAAACCTTTTGTCGATAACTGCTTCCGTTTTTGTCTTTAAACTGTCCAAAGCCAATATTTCTTCATTTGCGTTTTCAACAATTTTAACGGTGTTTACCAGCCAGGCATTTCCATTGGGTTCAGGATTTTGCTGCACCGTTTCTCGTCTGCTTCCATCTTCAAAAACAAAGTATTTCGTATGCAACATATTTAATACTTCAATATTATTTTTGGCGATATGAAAATCGAACAATTCCTGATATCGTCCCATTTTCGCGGCGTGATAACCGCCAATTGAATTGTGGAAATACGAAGTACTGCCGTCGTTCATTGGATCAACTATAAAATTGGCAACCCGGTAATGACTTTTATCTTTAAGAATTTCCCGGTCAATTTCCGAAGCCACAAACGGTTTGTCAATTTCCCTGGCATTTTGGAAATCGGCATTGTTTACATAGCGCTTATCCACCGACACCAAATCGAACAATATGACGGCACCTAAAATAATCAAGGCATAATTTTGATTCAATTTTTCTTTAACGAACAACCACAAAATTCCTGCGGAAACAGTTACAAAAACCAGTGTCCTAAAACTATCGGAAAAGAAAATCGCTTTTCTGTCAGCTATAATTACCTCCAAAAAGCCCGGTAACATTTGGTCGTAACTCGCATCCCTTAGTCCTTCAAAATCAAAAAGATTTGTGCCGAACAAGGTGAATATCAATGCAATTCCTCCGGTTATAAAAAAGCTGTTTTTTAACGCTTTCAATTTAATTTCAGCAGCATTTGTATTTGCAAAAAATTCTTTCAAGGCCAATATTCCCAATAATGGAATCGCCAACTCTGCGATGACCTGAATAGAAGAAACCGCTCTGAATTTATTGTACATTGGAACATTGTCAATAAAAAAGTCAGTTAAAAAATTAAGGTTTTTTCCCCAGCTTAGCAATATTGAAAACACAACTACGCCCACCAACCAATTTTTTAATTTTCCTTTTACCAAAAAAGTTCCAAGGAAAAACAAAAACACCAACACGGCACCAATATAGGCCGGCGCTTCCACAATAGGCTGTTTTCCCCAATACATTGGCGCAAATTCGGCAAATTCTTTGGCTTGTCTCGGCTCTGTCTTGTCTTTTAAAAAATTGTAAATATTGGAATCCATTCCCACATTTTCATAATTTCCGCCGCCCATAAAACGGGGAATAAACAAATTGAAAGTTTCCGGAATTCCATAACTGTAATCTGTAATATATTCTTTTGACAATCCGCTGGAAGCTACTTTTGGAGATCCGTCAGGATTGATGGTGAGTTCGCTTTTTCCTCTAGTGCTGTGCGAAACATATTCTTTAGTTGCCAACAAACTGGTGGCATTTGTGCCAATCGCCAGCACAACCGCCACCAATAAAATGGCGATACTATTAAAAAATGCAGGCAATTGTTTTTCTTTAAACGCCTCAATTATATAGAAAACACCCAAAATTAACACCGCAAAAAATAAATAATACGTCATTTGCGGATGGCTGGCTTTAATTTCCAGGGACATTGCAACGGCAGTCAGCAAAAAACCCCACAAATAGTTGCGTTGCAGCACCATTAAAATACCCGCCAAAACCAATGGCATATAGGCAATTGCGTGCGCTTTTGAGTTGTGGCCCACACCAAGGATTATTATTAAATAGGTGGAAAATCCGAATGCCAAAGCGCCCAAAATGGCCAGTTTATATTCCACTTTTAAGACAGTCAGCAAAACAAAAAAGCCCAAGAAATACAGAAATAAATAATCGGCAGGTCTTGGTAAAAATCGTAAAAAACCATCTAATTTTTTAACATAATCATTTGGATATAAAGCACTTAAATTATACGTTGGCATTCCTCCAAAAGCAGCATTGGTCCAATAGGGTTCGGCATCATTTTCTACGCGAAAATCGTTGATTGCTTTCGCCATTCCCGTAAAATGTTTGATGTCGTTTTGGAATATCTTTTTCCCTTCAAGAATAGGAGAAAAATAGGCGACAGAAACTAAAATAAAAGTTGCAATGGCAATTAAGTAAGGAACCGCTTTTTTTATGGGAAAATTCATTTATTTATCGTCTTTAACTTCTTCATAATCAACATAGTCTCCTATATCTTTATTTCCTTCTTTATAGTCCGAAGATTTTTTGGCAATGACTGTTTCTCCAACTTTACCGGTGGTATTTTGTTGTTGGTTATTAAATTGCTGTTGTTGGTCTCTCATTTTTTTCTCCACATTGTTAATAATTTTCCCCACAAACAATGGCAAAATATACCTTCCTATAAATTTTATAGCATAATATATAATTATTATTATTGCTAACGTTCTTAAAAATCCCATTTCATCGAGTTTAAATAAACTCCAAAAATAACAATTTGCGAGGAACTAAAACGTTTAATTATATAAAATCTTATCTTTGGCAAACCAAACAATTCTAACTATGAAAAACGTACTTTTTTTTATTGTCTTTTTGGCAAGTTTTCAGCTGGTTACTGCACAATACACCGAAATTATCAACTCAAAACGACCCGGTTTTTCTGAAAGTCCGTATGGCGTTGGCACCAATGTCTATCAGCTTGAAAGCGGTATGTTTTATAACAGCAGCAATGATGAAAGTCTTGGTGCAAATGTTAAAACTTTGGGCGGCGAATTGTTTTTTAGGGTGGGTAAATTTAAAGAACGATTGGAATTTAACGCCAACGTGTCTTACCAACGTGATGAAGTCAATAATTATCCAAATTATTATATTAAAGGCATAAGTGACCTTACCGTTGGAGCGAAATATTTGTTTTATCAGCAAGAATTTAAAGATAAATCCAAGGAAATTCGGAGTTGGAAACGCAAAATGGCTTTTGACAAAAAACGTTTGATTCCCTCAGTTGGGCTTTACGGCGGAGCACACTTAAACTTTTTGGGGAAAGATTATAAAAGCGATGAAGGAATTAGCTATAAAGGCGCTGTTTTGCTGCAAAATGATTTTTCAGATCGCTTGATCTTATTGACAAATTTAATTGCCGACAATATCACTTCAGAAGACAAATATTACTCGTATATTGTGACAATGACTTATGCCATCAATCAAAATTGGTCTTATTTTATTGAAAATCAGGGGAAATATTACAAAGATTTTTCGCCAAATTATCAGTTCGGAACAGGAATTGCCTACTTGGTGACTGAAAATTTACAATTGGACGCTTCTGCAAGAACCAATTTTTTTGATGATTATTCCTATGTTTACGCCACGGCTGGATTTGCCTGGAGACTGGATCGCCATAAGGACGCATTTGTCTATAAAAATGCACCAAAAGAATCGATGTCGAAAACACCAAACAGAAAAGGATTTTTTTCCAGATTATTTAAGAAAAAACGAAACTAATATCATTCAATTTCTATGATCACACTGCAAGAAATGACGTCTAAAAAGGAAATGAGGACTTTTGTTGAGTTTCCTTTTAAATTGTATAAAAACAATGCATATTGGGTTCCACCTATCATTAATGATGAAATTGAATCTTTTGACAAGATTAAAAATCCGGTTTTTCAACACGCAGAAGCGCGTTTTTTTGTGGCATTGAAAAACAATGAAATCGTTGGGCGTATCGCCGCAATTATCAACCATCTTGAAATTAATGAACAAAATGTAAAAAAAATGCGTTTTGGCTGGTTCGATTTTATTGATGACCTCGAAGTTTCAAAAATGCTATTGAACAAGGTGCAAGAAATTGGCAAACAAAACAATTTGGAATATATGGAAGGCCCATTGGGCTTTTCAAACCTAGATAAAGTGGGCGTTTTAACCGAAGGTTTCGAACATATTGGCTCTATGATCACCTGGTACAATTATCCATATTATAAAGAACATCTAGAAAAACTTGGCTTTGCTGTCGAAAAAGAATACAATGAAAGCAAATTCCCGTTTAGCAATGTGAAAACCGAGTTTTTTATGAAAGCAAGTGAAATCATTAAAAAACGGTATCAATATAAGCCCCTTAATTTCACCAAAACAAGCCAAATTTTACCTTATGTGGATGAAATGTTCGATTTGTTCAACGAAAGTTATGCTTCGTTGTCATCATTCGTTCCCATATCCGATGTTCAAAAAGATTATTTTAAAAAGAAATTCATTCCATTTATCAATCCGGAATTGATTGTTTTTGTGGTTGATAAAGAAGGAAAACTGGTGGCATTTGCCATCACGATGCCTTCATTTTCAGAAGCTCTGCAAAAATCAAAAGGCAAATTATTTCCTTTTGGAATTTTTCACTTATTACAGGCAAAAAAATACAGCAAAGACATTCTTTTCTATCTAATTGGTGTTCATCCGAACCATCAAAACAAGGGTGTTCACGCCATTATTTTTGAAGAATTTTATAAAACATACACCAAAAAAGGAATTATAAACTGTTATAGAACGCCCGAACTTTCAACAAATAAAGCGGCTGCGGCACTTTGGAAAAATTTTGATCCGAAAGTTTACAAAAGACGGTGTACCTTCAGAAAAGATTTATAATGCAATTATTTTACAACCCAGAAATTACTGCCGACACCAAACAGTTTTCTTTTGATAAAATTGAAAGCCGCCATATTGTGCGTGTTTTAAGAAAAAAAGAAGGCGATAAAATTTTTATTACCAATGGCTTGGGACAATTATTTACATCGGAAATATTGCTTGCCAACGATAAAAAATGTTTGGTCAATATTGTGGGTTTTGAAACCCAAGAAAACGACCGAAATTATTATTTGCACATCGCCATTGCACCCACAAAACTAAACGACCGATTTGAATGGTTTTTGGAAAAAGCAACCGAAATTGGCATTGATGAAATTACGCCAATTATCTGCGAACATTCTGAGCGCAAAGAACTTAAAACAGAAAGAATGGAGAAAATAATTCATTCGGCCGCCAAACAATCACTTAAATTTCATTTCCCAAAATTGAATGAACCTGTCACTTTTAATGCATTTATGCAAACCAATTTCAGCGGACAATTGTTTATCGCGCATTGTGAGGAAACCAGCAAAAAATCATTGAAATCGGAATTAAAATCCGGACTAAAAACTACCGTACTAATTGGACCGGAAGGTGATTTTTCAACCAAAGAAATTCAACAAAGTTTGGACAATAACTTTATTCCTGTATCTTTGGGAAAAAGCCGTTTGCGTACTGAAACTGCCGGTATAGTTGCAGTTCAAAGCGTGGCATTCGTAAATGAATGAAATTAAATGAAAATACACTTTAAATCTCATTTTGGAATACTAAATTTTAGATTAAAGTTAGGTCTTTTCTATTTATTCTTTTTTCTCTTCTCTATATTCACCATCCAAGGTCAACAAATTGCTATTTTAAAGTACAACGGCGGCGGCGATTGGTATGCAAATCCGACAGCCTTACCAAACCTCATTAAATTTTGCAACAAAAACATAAAAACTTCCATTAAGGAAATTCCGGAAACGGTTGAAGTAAATAGCGTTGCCATTTTCAATTATCCCATCATTTTTATGACCGGCCACGGAAACGTAAATTTTACAGATGACGATATTGAAAATCTAAAAAATTATTTGATTTCTGGTGGATTTTTGCATATTTCCGACAATTACGGACTCGATAAATATGTTAGAACAGAAATGAAAAAAGTGTTTCCGACGCTCGATTTTCAAGAAATTCCTTACAATCATCCCATTTATCACCAAACCTTTAATTTCGAAAACGGCTGCCCTAAAATTCACGAGCACGACAACAAACAAGCTCAAGGTTTTGGCTTGTTTTATGAAGGAAGATTGGTTTGTTTTTACGATTATGAATCGGATTTAAGCGATGGTTGGGAAGATGAAGAAGTTCACGGAGATCCGTTTGAAATTCGTGAAAAAGCCTTAAAAATAGGTGCAAATATTGTTGAATACTCCTTTAAAAACTAATATGCCAGAAAATTTAGATTCCTTAAAAATAAATTTTGATACGGAAGGCCTTTGGGTATTAAACATCACTTTGGCCATTATTATGTTTGGCGTAGCGCTTGGCATTACCAAAGACGATTTTAAACGTTTATTTCAAAATCCAAAAATTTTATTGACCGGGGTAATTTCCCAATTCATATTATTGCCATTGGTAACTTTCATTTTTATAAAATTGGTGAATCCAATGCCGAGCATTGCATTGGGAATGATAATGGTTGCTGCTTGTCCGGGTGGAAATATTTCAAATTTTATGACGCAAATGGCCAAGGGAAATTCGGCATTGTCCATTAGTTTAACTGCTTTTTCAACGCTGGTTTGTTTGGTGATGACACCTTTTAACCTATATTTTTATGGAAATTTATATGCACCAACCGCCGAAATTCTTCAAACCATAAAACTAAGTCCTTGGGAATTGGTAAAATTAGTGACCCTAATATTGGGAATCCCGCTAATTCTTGGAATGTGGGTAAGAAAATCGAAACCCGATTTGTCGGTAAAATTGGCTAAAATCCTAAAACCAATTTCATTGATTATTTTTATGCTTTTCATCGTAATTGCCTTTTATGAAAATCTTGATATTTTTATAAATTACATTGAATATGTCCTAATTTTGGTTATTGTACATAATTTACTGGCGTTGGCAACCGGATTTTACTTTGCCAAATTGATGAAACTTACCTTTAAAGATCAAAAAACACTGGCCATTGAAACAGGCATTCAAAACTCCGGATTGGGATTGTTGCTTATTTTCGGGTTCTTCAATGGATTGGGTGGAATGGCGTTGTTGGTCGCTTTTTGGGCAATTTGGGATATTTTTTCGGGCTTGGCTATCGCAACTTATTGGTCTAAACAAAAAACAACCGAATAGATTTGAAAAACCTTTGGTATCATTTTATGAAGATTTACGTGAAAATCGGATTGTTCTTTTTGTTTAAAAGGATTTCTGTTTACGGCAAAGAAAATATTCCAAAAAAAGGGGCAATAATCTTTATTGGAAATCACCAAAATGCCTTAATTGACGCTATTTTAGTGCCAACAACCAACAACAGAATCAGTCATTTTTTAACAAGGGCAAGCGCCTTCAAAATTGGAATTGTTGACCTAATATTGCGATCTCTAAATATGATTCCTGTTTACAGGGTAAGAGATGGGGTTCGCAGCATAGAAAAGAATTTTGAAGTTTTTGAACAATGCATAGAAATTTTAAAACAGGAAAAAGCAATTCAAATTTTTGCTGAAGGAGAGCACCATTTACTGCGCAGAATAATTCCCCTAAAAAAAGGATTTGCTCGAATTATTTTAGGCACGCTTCAAAAATACCCCGACTTGCCAATTTATATTGTTCCAATAGGCATTAACTACGATTCCCATTTGAATTTCCCTTCAAGCACTTCTATTTATTATGGAAAAGCAATACTTGCCAATCAATTTGTAGATGCTAAAAACCCAAATTTAAAGTTTAAGGAAATCACAAATGAAGTTTCAAACGCTTTAAAATATTTAACACTTCACGTGGAAGATTCGGCAAATTATGATGAAATAATTGTGAAATTGGAAGCGTTGGAAGTTGATTATTTAAATCCGTTTGAAGCCAACAAACTGCTTGAAAACCTCAAAACAACTCCTTCAAAAACAATTTTAAAAAAAGAATACAGTAATTGGTTTGCGCCTTTTCATTTACTTGCCAAATTAAACAGTGTTTTTCCATTGCTCATTTGGAAATATATTAAACCAAAAATTCAGGATGCAGTTTTTACAAATACTTACAGATTTGCGCTCATTACAACCCTTTTTCCGATGTTTTACATAATGCAAACGTTAATTGTTTATGGTATTTTTGATATGAATTTTGCGATAATTTACCTCTTTTCCAGCATTCTGCTTGGAATTATATCAGTAAAAACAATGACTGTTAGTCAATAATTGCATCTTGAATCAACTGCTGAATTTCTGTCCTTATATTATAATTCACCAAATCCATATTTGCCGAAGTAGGAAAAACCCTGTTCGATAAAAAGACATACACAATTTCCGATTCAGGGTCGGCCCAAGTATAAGTTCCCGTAAAACCGCTATGTCCAAAACTGCTGTCGGAAACACAGCCGCAAGTTGCTTTTTCACTCTCATTTATTTGTGGCTTGTCGAATCCAACGCCTTTTCTCACCCCATCACTAGCAAAATAACGTTGGTTAAATTTATCAATAGTTTCCGGTTTAAAGTATCGTTGACCGCCATAATANNTCTTTTTCGGTAGGAACTATTTCGTTTTTTGAAAATTTTCCCAAAGGCACATAAGTTGTTCGGTTTGCCCCCAACGACCTATAAAAATGTTCTTGTGTAAGTTCATTCAAATCTTTTTTATAATGATCTTCAATATAATTTTTAAAAATATAAAATGGCAAATCGCTGTATTTGTATTCCTTCTTTATAAGCAATTCAGATTGCGCAATGATCTCAAACATTTCATCTTCATAGCTATTTATCAAATACAAACTATCCGTTACTTTTATGTTAAATTTATGGGTTTTTTCGGAGCGGTAAAATTCAGATGACGGCCTTTTTGTGGCACTGTCAAGGGTTTTTAAATAAAAAGGGAAATAGGGTTTTAAACCGCCATAATGCGAAAGCACTTCTTTCACCGTTAATTTATTTTTATTTGTTCTTCGTAATTTGTGAATCAGGCTGCCCAAAGTGCTGTTAAGATCTAAAATTTCGTGCTCTTCGAGTTCCATAATCAGCGGCAATGTTGCCACTATTTTTGTTACAGACGCAATATCATACAAGTCGCTGTTTATAACCGGTGTTGTCTTTTCGTCGGTATGAAAACCAAAACTTTTTTGATACACCACCTTTCCTTTGCGAGCAACTAAAATTTGCATTCCCGGAGCCATTTTTCCATTTAAAACAACAGCGGACACCGAATCAATTTTACTTAATTTTTCACTGCTTAAACCCACATCTTCAGGGATAGTATATCCTAAAATTCCAAGAGAATTCGATATTAAGCCTTCATTTTCTGAAAATTGACCAGCGATAGAAACCGGTAATTTCCCTTTAATTTCTATAGCGCCAAACAGCATTTGAGCTGAAATTTCTTGGGCAATTTTACTGTTTTGAAAAGAAACGACAACACCTTCTATATTTTTGAAATTTTTGAGCTGTAACAAACTGTACGGACTTGCGAAAATATTTAAAATTACCTTTTTGGACTTGGCAATTTCTTGCAGCAAATGCAATTCTTCGGCATTAAACTTATAGTCTTTCCAAGGATTGTCATTTGATTTGTGATATCCAACAATAACCAAATTATAAGGTTTTAGTACTTCAATTAAATTATCCAACTTATCGTTTGAAATTTCATCAATCTCTGTATAATTTTTTAACATATTTAAAAAATCGCTATGAACGCCATCCCCCAATTTAACATAGGCAATTTTCTTACGCTCCAAATGTTGAATTGGAAAAACCAATGCTTCATTTTTTAGCAAAGTAATTGAATTCTCCACTAAATTCCGATGAAGCAATTCATCTTCAACGGAATTCAAATCTTGCTGCAAATTCGCCAATTCAATGCTCTTATAATTATTTAATCCCGCCCAATATTTTGCTTTTAAAATTTTTCTGACGGAATAATTGATGCGTTCTTCCGTAATAATGTTATCACCTAAAGCCGATTTGATATTGTCTATTGCCAAAGGAACGTCGGTTGGAATCAACAACATATCATTACCGGCAAGCAGTGCTTCCAAATTTATGTCACCAAATTCGGAATAATTGGAAACGCCTTTCATATTTAGAGCATCGGTTAAAATTAAACCTTCAAAATTTAATTTCTCCTTCAGTAATTTAGTAATAACCTGGTAAGAAAGCGATGTTGGACAATCTTTATTTTCTTCCAATCCCTTTACGCTCAAATGAGCAACCATAACACTGGTTAAATTATTGTTAATGAGTTCTTTATATGGATATAATTCAATAGAATCGAGTCTTTCGAAATCAAAATTCAAAATGGGCAAAGATTTATGGGAATCAGTTGCCGTATCACCGTGACCGGGGAAATGTTTGGCATTGGACAATACATTTTCGCTTTGCATTCCTTTAACAAAAGCAAGCGCTTTTTGCGTTACAT
The DNA here is from genome assembly GCA_003516285.1 of Lutibacter sp. Lineage (GTDB taxonomy): Bacteria > Bacteroidota > Bacteroidia > Flavobacteriales > Flavobacteriaceae > Lutibacter. The sequence continues at coordinate 22,594 of DPCK01000127.1, forward strand.
TTTCCCTGTTTTCACCAAAAGAACGATTTCCAATAATTGGATTTTCCGGATTGATATTGATATCCACTACTGGCGCAAAATTGATATGAATACCCATTCGGTTGCAATGTTTTCCCAATTGCGCACCAAAATCTTCCAGCAATTTATTGTCGGTAATCGCGCCAAGCGTCATATTCCAAGGAAAACGGTAGGTGTCTTTTAACCGCATATCCAATCCCCATTCGCCATCAAAACCAATCAACAAAGGAATTTTGGAAGCAGACTGAAAATTATTGGTTAAAAGTGCTTGCTTTTCGGGAGTTCCCTGCATAAAAATCAATCCGCCAATATGATAATTTTTAATCAAACTATCAATAGAATTGCGGTGTTTTTCATCTTTATTCGAATAAGCCTGAACCATAAACAACTGCCCTATTTTTTCATCAATAGTCATTTTGTTCAAGATACTGTCCACCCATTTTGTTTGGGCTTGAACATCATTTGTTTGTAAAGGATCCCTATTTTGAGCTTCAGAAAAAGCAATATTCAGCAGGAAAATAAAAAGTGCTACTTTTTTTATCATTTATTTAGAATTGAGGAATCATTGAATTGAAAATTTACTTAAACAACATCCGTATCAATAATGAAACCAAAAATAATTAAGAATTATATTTTTGAAAATTTACATAATTCAATTCAAGAATAACAGCAACAAATTAATAAAAATTCATCATTAATTATTGATTGATAAAAACCGTTTGTGCCAACTTTTATCAGCCGTCACTTCCCATTTTTGTTCAAAATCGGCCTTATTGGTGACCATATTGTTAAAAACGACGGTTTTTGATGTAATTTTTTGCTGTTTGGCATAATTTTGAAAATGAGCCAGACTCACCACATTGATGTTGTTGTTGTCTTTAAATGAAATATTTAACTTATTGGTTAAATCAATACCGAATTTTTGTTCAAATTGTTTCATTAAATTGACTGAAGCATCAATGGAACAGCCGGAAACTTCATTGTAATTTTCATCAACCGCAATCACAATAAACTGATGGTATTTTATTTGATAGGACGCTTTTAAATCTTCGCCGTGCCGTTTCCATTTACCAATAAAATTTTCTAAATCGCGGCTTATTTCGGCTACTTCCTGTGCTGAAAATTCTCTGTTGGATTGGTAAATCCAAATTTTAGAGGTACTGGCCAAACTTTCAAAATTTACTAACATATTATATTTTTTGATTGAATTTTTTTGCTAAATCTTCCAGGGTCGCTACTTCCTTTTTTGGATATACCCTGTCTTTTATCTCTTCCAATACTTTTTTGGTGTATAAAGGAAAATCGGCATTTTGAATCCACGAATAATAACCTTTGTCATCCCGTAACACCTTCTCAACTTTATAGCCTTTATATTTTCCGAAGGTGAAAATTTCTTCGTTATCTTCATTAAACAATATAAATCCGGCCAAATCGGCTCTTTTTATATGGGTTGAATAATCATTTAAAAATTGAACGTCATTTTCCAAATCATCGTATTTCTTCAACTGCGCCATTAAAATTTCATAAGTTGCATTGGTGTCTGCTTCAGCCGAATGGGCATTTTCCAAGCTTCCCCCGCAATAAAATTGATACCCGGCACTTAAAGTTCTTTCCTCTTTTTTATGAAATATCACCTGAACATCAATGGAATCTCTATTTTTCATACTAAAATCGACATTGGCGCGCAACATTTCCTCGGCCAACAACGGAATGTCAAATCGGTTTGAATTGAATCCTGCCAAATCGCAACCTTCTATCATTTCACTCACTTTTGGCGCCAATTCATTAAAAGTAGGCTCTGTAACCACTTTTTCATTGGTAATTCCGTGAATGTCGGAAGCTTCTTTTGGGATTTCCATTTCCGGATTTACCAACCAGGTTTTGCTTTCTTTATTTCCGTTCGGAAATATTTTCAAAATAGAAATTTCCACAATTCTGTCCTTGGCGATATTAATGCCGGTTGTTTCCAAATCAAAAAATATGATTGGTTTTTTTAATTTTAATTCCATAGTTTTTTTTGTTTGATTTTATTGGTAAAGATACCATTTGTAAGGTACGATTTACAAACTAAAAAAATAGTTTTATAAACATTTTAACACAATTTAAATCTTTTAATAAACTTATTCACTTGCCAGCTGCTCTTTATAATTTTCGATTTCAAGTTGGTATTTTTTGGGTAATTCAGGTTCTTTAAAATGGTATTTTTTTAAGGTTTCCACAATAATATTTGCAACCAAAAACCTGGCCGTAGGTTTGTCATCGGCCGGAATTATATACCACGGCGCATACACTTTTGAAGTTTTATTCAGTAAATCCTGATAACAAAATTGATAGTCGTTCCAAAGTTTGCGTTCCTTTAAATCGCCCGGAGAAAATTTCCAGTTCTTTTCTTTAAATCGCAACCTTCTTAAAAGACGGTTCTTTTGCTCTAATTTTGAAATATTAAGGAAGAATTTTAAAATAATGGTTCCGTTAGCCACCAAATTTTTTTCAAATTCATTAATTTCTTCCATTCTTTTATGGTAAAATTCATCGGACAAATCGTCTAAACTTTTCACCGCCGGAATATTTTCTCCCAAAACATATTCGGGATGAACCCGGGTAACCAACACATTTTCATAATGTGTTCTGTTGAAAACACCTATTTTTCCGCGCTCTGGTAAGGCAATATAATGTCGCCATAAATAATCGTGTTTCAATTCAAGTTCCGTGGGCACTTTAAAACTATAAACCACCACGCCTCTGGCATTTACATCTTTAAAAACCTCTTTTATCAAACTGTCCTTTCCTGAAGTATCCATTCCCTGCAAGCAAATTAACACGGCGTACTTATTTTCAGCATACATCGTCTCTTGTAACTTGCTCAATTCTTTTCTGGCCTTTTTTAGTTTTTTCTTGGCGTCCTCAACTACTTTCATAGCAGTCATTTCACTTAAATTTATGGTGCCTTTAACTTGGTGGTTCTCCATTATTAAAAATATTTTTGATAAATATATAAAATTAAAGGCATAAAAAAATCCCAAAAGTTTTGGGATTTTTTATTGGTAGTCAGTAGTGTTAATTCTTAAGTGTCTATGGAACCTAAAACGCGTTTCATAAAAGTGTTTAAAGCATCTTTTTGAGGCATTCCTTCTTTTACCATCTTATGAACTTCAAGTGCGCCATAGAGGTTTGAAATGATTTCGCCAATAACATCTAATTCTTCATCTTTTAAAGAAGAAACTTCTGTTAAAGCTTCCAAGGTTTCAATGGTTTCAATTACGTAATCTTGATCGTTTTCTTCGATAAAATTAGTTAAATGCTTAATTATTGGTAACTTCATTCACTAAATCGTTTAAAATTTCGAACTTATTGGTTTGAACCTGGTTTACAAATACGCCGTTTTTATAGGTTGCAAATGTAGGCAGATTGTCCACTTTTGCCATTTTTCTTGATTCCGGAAACTTTTCAGCATCCACAATTACAAAAGCAAAACTTTCATTTTCTGAAGCCAATTTTTTGAATTTCGGTTTCATTATTCTGCAATTTCCGCACCAAGTGGCCGCAAACTGAACTACTACCGTATTGTTTTCGCTTATAATTTGAGGCAGATTGTCTTCTGCTATTTCTTGAAACATTTTATTATTTTTTAGTGAGAAGCCAAATATGCTGCGGTTCCGGTTCTGTTTGCTTCCATCGCGTCTTTTCCTTCTTCCCAGTTGGCCGGACAAACTTCTCCTTTTTCCTGAACGTGCGTGTAAGCATCTATCAAACGTAAATATTCTTTTACATTTCTGCCCAATGGCATATGATTTACACCTTCGTGAAATACAGTTCCTTCTTCATCAATTAAATAAGTTGCTCTGTAAGTTACATTGTCGCCTTCAACCTGAATTACTCCGGTTTCTTCATCATAAGTTTCATTGGTGATGTCCAAAATCCCTAATCTGCTGGATAAATTACGGTTGCTGTCAGCCAAAATTGGATAGGTAACGCCTTCAATTCCTCCATTATCTTTTGCGGTGTTTAACCAGGCAAAATGCACTTCTGGAGTATCACAAGATGCACCAATGACCACGGTATTTCTTTTGTCAAATTCAGGCAATGCAGCTTGAAAAGCGTGTAATTCTGTCGGACAAACGAAGGTGAAATCTTTTGGATACCAAAATAAAATCACTTTTTTGTTGTTATTTATTGCTTCTTCTAATACGTTTAATTTAAATGTATCGCCCATTTCATTCATTGCATCTACATTTAAATTTGGAAATTTTTTACCAACCAGAGTTGCCATAATGTATTTATATTTTTAATTATTAATTCAAATTTTTTGCAAATGTAACCAATATTATAAGTTGTTAAAAAAATAAATCAATCCTAATTTTTGATGAATGTATAAGTTTAATTTATGACAATAAGTTTATGGCAAGTATTTATTATATTTAAACCTTATTTATAAATTGTATCTCTTCAATCAACGAAACCTATTATGAAAAAAATCACAGCCAGTTTACTGTTTTTATTTGTTATAACCGCACTTCAAGCCCAAGTTGACGCAACTATTTTTGATAAATTTGAATCGAAATTTTTAACGATTGACGGATACAAAATTAATGTTGAAGTCAAAGGAACAGGTGATCCAATTTTCTTTATTCCAGGCGGGCCAGGGAATTCCCATGATTATATGCAAGGCGCTTTTGGCCAATATTACAAAACCAATACGGTGGTTTTTTTTGATTTTTTAGGCAGAGGAAAATCTGATAACGCAAAAAACAAAAGTGAATATTCTGTTGAAAACGACACTGATTTAATTGAAAAAATAAGAAAACAATTGGGCTTTGAAAAAATATCGATTGTTGGACATTCCTACGGAAGTGTTCCTGCCCAAAATTATGCCATCAAGTATCCAAACCATACCAACAAAATGGTGATTATTGCCGGTTTTCACAGCGGACTTATGTGGCAAGCCAATTGCGACAGTTACAATCATTATGCAAAAACACATTTTCCCGAATTATGGAAAAAAGTGGATTCCTTAAGAAATTTAGGCTATGTTTCTTCCGATAAAGAATTTATGAAAGTTTACGGCAGTTTTCCGACAAAATATATTTATTATCACAATACCAGCCTCAAAGGTAATGTTCCAAAATACGATTTCAGAAACTGGAATGATGATGTTTATGCCCAAATTATTGGACGTGACGGCGATTTTGAAGTGAGCGGAAGTATGATGGATACCGATTTTAGGCGCGATTTAAAAAACGTAAAAGCGCCAACCTTAATTACTGCAGGAAGGTATGACGGTGTTTCAACACCAGAATTTAACATTCAATATCAACTGTTTATGCCACAAGCCAAATTTGTGATTTTTGAACAAAGCGGCCACAATCCATACTTGGAAGAACCTGAAAAATTTTACAAATTATTTGAGGAATTTATGGAAATAAAAATAGAATAATAACATCTATAAAATTAAAAAAACCTCAAAATGAAAAATTTCATTTTGAGGTTTTTTTTATGTTTTTAATTTATTATTTACTTGCAAAAAGTTTCACATCATTTTCTGATACCTCTTTTTCGCCTAAAATTATTAAGCGCTCAACAACATTTCTTAGTTCTCTAATATTTCCGGTCCAATCATATTCCTGCAACAATTTTATGGCCTTTTCAGAAAATTTCTTAACGGCCGTTCCTTGCTCTTCCGCAATTTGCTCGGAAAAAAACTTGATTAAAAGCGGAATATCTTCTCTTCTGTCATTTAAAGAAGGAACATTTATTAAAATTACCGCCAAACGGTGGTATAAATCTTCCCTGAATTTGCCTTCGGTAATTTCCTTTTGCAAATCTTTATTTGTGGCGGCAATCACACGAACATCAACTTTTATGTCTTTATCGCTTCCAACGCGGGAAATAATATTTTCCTGCAAAACACGCAACACTTTTGCTTGGGCAGAAAGACTCATATCGCCAATTTCATCTAAAAAAATGGTTCCGCCGTTGGCAGTTTCAAACTTACCGGCCCTGTCTTTAACCGCTCCTGTAAATGAACCTTTTACGTGACCAAATAATTCACTTTCTATCAATTCTGATGGAATTGCAGCACAATTTACCTCAACCATCGGCGCTTTTGCACGTTCGCTTTTTTCGTGCAGCCAATGTGCCACCAATTCTTTTCCGGTTCCGTTTGGTCCGGTAATTAATACCCGGGCATCGGTTGGTGCCACTTTATCAATCATTGTTTTTATATGCGTGATGGCTTTGCTTGCGCCTATCATTTCATATTTTTTGCTCACTTTGCTCTTTAAAAGAATGTTTTGGACAACCAGTTCTTTTTTGTCCAAAGCATTGCGAACAGTATTCAGCAATCGATTTAAATCGGGTGGTTTTGAGATGTAATCGAAGGCGCCCAAACGCATCGTGTTTACGGCAGTGTCTAAATCGCCGTGACCGGAAATCATCACAAATGGGATTTCAGGTTTTAATTTTTTGACTTTTTCAAGCACTTCAACCCCATCCATTTTCGGCATTTTAATATCACACAACACTAAATCGAAATCCGATTTCAAAATCATATCTATTCCTATCAAACCATCCTCAGCTTCTTCAACCTGATAGGTTTCATTTTCTTCAGAAATTATTTTCATCAATACCCTACGGATGGAAGCTTCATCTTCAATAA
>DPCK01000129.1 GCA_003516285.1 Lutibacter sp.
AAAATGACTTTTTCAGTGGCCTCCATATTGCGCCCGCTTTTTTTTTTATAATGAAATTCCAATCTTAAATTTTTGCTGATTTCCATTCCTTTTGCTCCTCATCGGTTAAAAAAGTCCAGGCCACAATTCGGGTAATTTTATTGCCCTGGTGCATCGGAATGATTTTAATATCCGTTGCCTTTAATTTATTGAGAGAATCGACCATGCCTTCCACGTTTTCCTTTTTGGAAACCAAGGTGCTGTACCAAAAACACTGCGTTTTAAACATAGAACTTTCGTATAAATACGTGTGTAAAAATGCTTTTTCGCCGCCTTTATACCACAATTCCTGTTGTTTTCCGCCAAAATTTCGCAGGTTGGAATCGTTTTCATTTCCCAAACCTGTCAACTTTCGGGTGTTCGCCATCATTGCTTCTTCCTGTGAACCGTAAAACGGCGGATTGCACATAGCGGCCGAAAATTTATCGTCTTCGTGCAAAATTCCTTTTAAAACTTGTGTCGAATGGCTTTGCTTCAGTAATTTGATGGATTGGTCCAATCCGTTATTTTTGACGATCGTTTGGGCATATTCCAATGATTTTGAGTCGATATCCGTTCCCGTAAACTGCCAGCCATAAACCGCATTTCCCAAAAGCGGATAAATGCAATTGGCGCCTGTGCCAATGTCCAACACTTTTGAATTTTCGCAAATACCCGATGCGGTTAGCAAATCGGCCAAATAGTGGATATAATCAACACGGCCGGGAATGGGCGGACATAAATTGTCATCTGGGAATTCCCAAAATTTTACCTTGTAATCTTTAAACAATAAAGCCGTATTCAAGCTTTTTACCGCTTTTTGGTTGGCAAAATCGATGGTTTCGGTTCCGTAAGCGTTCACAAACACAAATGCTTTCAACGGCGGAAATGCTTCGCACAATTCCGCAAAATTATAGCCCTTGTTTTGTTTGCTGATTGGATGAAGCTCGCTTGGTTTTTTATTGGTTCCCATAATTCCGGTATTTCTGCAAAAATAACAATTTTTAAGGATTCTCAATTTTACAAAACGAATGAACGTTCATTTTGTAAATATTTTGTGTATCTTTGCCAAATAAAACCGGTAATTATGAAACAATCCTTCAACATTTGGTCAGTCTTAAAAATAGTTTTCGCCCTATTTATGATTTATGCCGGCGTGCAGCACTTTTTAAAACCCGATTTTTTTGTGCCTTATGTGCCAAAATTTTTGCCTTTAAAAATGGAAATTGTTTACGTTTCAGGTGTTTTTGAAGTCCTGTTCGGATTGCTTTTGTTCTTTAAAAAATACGCCAAAATTGCGGCTACGGGAATTTTTGTACTCTTGTTGCTTTTTTTGCCGATTCATCTTTGGGACGTAATTACCGAAACGCCGGTGATTGGCAGCAAAACAGCTGCCTGGATAAGGCTTCCAATTCAATTTTTATTGCTTTTTCTTATTTGGAAAATTAAAAATAATGCAGCACAACCCCTAAAGAATTAACGATGGCAAAACGCACAAAAAGTAACGAAAAACGAATTGCGCTGCTCAATGCAACGCTTCATTTGGTTAACAACAACGGTTTTCACGATGCGCCAATGTCGAAAATAGCAAAAATGGCAGACGTTTCTCCCGCAACTATTTATATTTATTTTGACAACAAACAGGATTTGATAAACCAACTGTATTTGGAAACCAAAACCTCATTTAGCGAGTATGCTTTTAAGGATTATTTGACGAATTTATCTGTGAAAAATGGCTTTGAATTGATTTGGCGAAACATTGCCCATTTTAAATTAAATCAGGTTGAAGAAGCAGTTTTCTTATCACAATGCGACAATATTAATACGATGATTGATGAAGAAAGCCGACAGGAAGGGTTAAAAAATCTGCAGCCGTTGCTCGATTTATGGGAACGCGGACAAAAAGACGGCATCATTAAAAATATTTCACCCTATCTTTTGTATGCTTTTACCATTTATCCGCTGGCATTTTTAATGACGATGCAAAAAAGAAATGATTTCGAATTAAGCGAAAACCAGCTGACCGATGCATTTGAATCGGCTTGGAACGCAATTAAAATTTAAATTATGGGAAAAACTGCCATTATTTTGGGTGCTTCCGGATTGACGGGGCAGCAGCTGTTAGCAAAATTAATCGTCGATGATAGGTATAAAACCATCAAACTATTTTCAAGAAAGAAAACTGAAAACACTTCATCAAAAGTGATTGAAATAGTTGGAGATCTATTGGCCTTGGAAAATTTCAAGGAAGATTTTACCGCAGATGAACTCTTTGTTTGCATTGGAACAACGGCAAAAAAAACGCCCGACAAAACACAATATAAAAATATTGATTTTGGCATTCCGGCAGCGGCTGCAAAACTGGCAAAAGAAAATCACATTCCAACTTTTATTGTGGTTTCTGCGATGGGTGCCAACGCTGAAAGCAGCGTTTTTTACAACAAAACCAAAGGTGAAATGGAACAGGCAGTGTTGTCGGAAAAAATTAAGCACACCTACTTTTTACGTCCGTCCATTATTAGCGGAAACAGAAATGAAAACAGGCCGATGGAAAAAATAGGTATTGCCATCTTTAAATTACTGCAACCTTTAATGGTTGGAAAATTAAAAAAATACCGACTCATAGAAGCCGAAAACATTGCTAAAGCGATGATATACTTGGCAAACAAAAAACCTGAAATACACATTGTTGAATCGGATAAAATTCAGGAACTGGCGCTATTGCCATCAACGAATAAATAAATTACAAACTAAAAATATGGAATTAATAGACAAATTAAATTGGAGATATGCCGCAAAGGCAATGAACGGAAAAAAAGTGCCTCAAGATAAAATTGACAATATTATTGAAGCGGCAAGGCTGGCGCCAACTTCAAGCGGATTGCAGCCTTTTGAAATAATTGTAATTACAAATCAGCAAATTAAAGAAGCAATTAAACCCGTGGCTTGGAATCAATCAGTAATTACGGACTGTTCTCATCTTTTGGTTTTTGCTGCCTGGGACACCTATACACCAGAGCGTATCAACAAAATGTTTGATTTAACAAATGAAATTCGCGACAAAAAAAATGAAGGGTGGGAAAATTACCGACAAATGTTGCTAAGTTCTTACCCGCAAAAAGATGCCGATGAAAACTTTATTCATACAGCAAAACAAGCGTATATCGCTTTTGGAGTTGCCATAGTTGCGGCTGCATTTGAACAGGTTGACACCACGCCAATTGAAGGTTTTGATCCGGCAGCGGTGGACAAAATTTTAGGGCTTCGCGAAAAAGGACTCAGAAGTGTGGTTTTATTGCCTGTTGGCTACAGAAATGCCGATAAAGACTGGCTGGTAAACCTCACCAAAGTAAGAAAAAGTAAAGAAGATTTGGTAACCATCATCGACTAATTCTAGTATAAATCATTTAAAAAATTAACATTATGAACAATTTCGATTTTCAAAATCCGACCAAAATACTATTTGGAAAAGGCCAAATAGCAACCTTATCAAAAGAAATTCCGGCAAACGCAAAAGTATTGTTGCTTTATGGCGGCGGAAGTATCAAAAATAACGGCGTTTACGACCAGGTGAAAGCTGCTCTGACAAATTTTGAGGTGTTGGAATTTGGCGGCATTCCCGCCAATCCCGAATATGCGGTTTTAATGGAAGCGTTAAAAGTGATAAAAAGCGAAAAAATCACTTTTTTATTGGCAGTTGGCGGTGGTTCGGTGATTGACGGCGTCAAATTTTTATCGGCAGCAGCTGTTTATGAAGGAGAAGATCCTTGGAATATTTTAAAAAACAGCGAACGAAGTTTGAAAGGAATGCCTTTTGGCTCGGTATTGACTTTGCCTGCAACCGGCTCTGAAATGAACTCAGGTGCGGTGATTACCCGCAGGGAAACCAAAGAAAAATTGGTGATGGGCGGACCGGGGTTGTTTCCAGTGTTTTCGGTTTTAGATCCGCAAGTGGTGAAGTCGATTCCCGAAAAACAAATTGCAAACGGGTTGGCAGATGCTTTTACCCACGTGATGGAACAGTACATTACTTATCCGGTGGACGGGATGCTTCAAGATCGTTTTTCAGAGAGTATTTTGCAGACGTTGATTGAAGTTGCACCAAAAATATTGAAAGATCCATCCGATTATAATGCCGCAGCAAACTTTATGTGGAGTTGCACGATGGCATTAAACGGATTGATACAAAAAGGAGTTCCGTCCGATTGGGCAACGCATATGATGGGACACGAATTAACCGCTTTGTTTGGCATTGACCACGCAAGAACTTTGGCGATTATTGCGCCTGGCCATTACACCTATAATTTTGAAAACAAAAAAGAAAAATTGGCACAATATGCCGAACGTGTTTGGAACGTAACTGAAGGAACTTTAGAAGAAAAAGCCAAAGCCGGCATAGAAAAAACCAAGGCTTTTTATAACTCATTGGGCATTAAAACAGCTTTGTCTGACTATACAAACGACTACAAAGGAGCTGCCCAAATTATTTCAAAACGATTTACCGAACGCGGATGGAAAGGTTTGGGCGAACGCCAAAATGTAACGCCAAACGATGTGGAGAAAATTGTGGAAATGTCTTATTAAAACGAGGTTTTAATTTAAAATTCTCTTGCTAGCGCGAGTGTCCCGCTCGTGACTAAGAATTCTGTTGTTAACGCCAATCGTGATTAGGAAAAAAATCAAATACTTTAAAGTAAAAATAACAGGTATATGTTCAATTTTAGTTTTGGGTTTTGGCACGAGCGGGATGCTCGTGCCAGCGGTGGGGTTGCTCGCACCAGCTGTAAATTAAAAATCAAAAAAATCGTACACCATACATTCAATTGCTCTCGTCAGAGGTAGTTTTTTTATTTAAAAAAACAATAAATTTAACCCCTTTAGTCGTTATTTATTGTATTTTTATATAACACAAACAGTCCAATGTTACATTTTAATTGAAAACGGAATCAAAGTTTCATTAAAAAATAAACTCCAATCAAGTCGAGTATGTCCGAACAAAATTTGGGGATATTCTCTGTTTTTTATAATTGGGGAAAGAATAAATTACAATGTGACGAAGTCTTAATTACATACTATTTTGATATAAGAACAAAATGACCAAACAACAAATTTTCATAGCAATTATCTTAAGCGTTATTGGACTTGGCGTTTGGATTGTGGCAAGCAGAATGTCCAATGAAGTGGAGGCTTGGGACAGTATTCAATATTATAAAATAAGTCTGCCAATAATGTTTATCGTTTCGGCAATTGCCGGATTTATTGAGCCCAAACGTCCTTGGATGTGGGGAGTTTTTGTGGTTATTCTTCAGCCAATATCCCATTTTGTGCAAACTGGAGGCAGTCCCTATGTAGTGGTTGGTTTATTCTTTTTCTTTTTTTTCATTGGGATGACAATTGGCTTTGCTTATGTTGGTGTCTGGTTAAGAAAATTTCGTCGCTAAGCGGCGCAATCGATTTTAGATTTTAGATTTACGATTATACAAATTCTCGCTAACGAGCGCAATTTCCTTAAGTTAAGGAAATATTTGTCATTGCTTCGCCTGTTCGCTTTCGCTCGTGTCCGACAAAGGAGGAATCGCAAAAAATGAGCACGTATGATGGGATTCCTCCTTTGTCAGAAGGACAAAAACAATGCTTAAATATCATAACTTTATGCCATTGAGCACAAGCGGTAATTCCTTTTAAAATTTATTTTCCACTTCGGCAGCTTCCAGCATTAAAAAGTGTAATTCTGTATTTTTTATAAATGGTTTTAACAAATCGCTTCCGGGTCCAAACATTGCCAATTCCACATAATCGGCAGAATGGTCCATACTGATCCAACCCACTGAATTGTGTTGTTTTTGGATTTGCGCAAAGGCTTCAAAAGGCAAATGTCTTGGGTTGTATAAGCCGTCATCATTGGCTCTTAAATCGCTGTAATATCCCAAAATTAATTTGGCTTCCTCATCGGTCGGTGTAAATTTATTGGTGTATTCAATGCGTTCTTTAGCCTGTGAAATGGAGGTTTCTTTGCCAAAGCCGTTTAAAATCCATTCGTTGGTATGTTTGTAGTTTTGGAGGGTGTCAAATTTTTCATTGGCATTTTTACCATAAATAATGCCCGGATTTGCATTTCCGTGATCTGTGGTTATAATAACCAACGTTTCTTTGTCTTGTTCCGCAAAATCGATGGCCACTTTGATGGCTTCATCAAGCGCCGCCTGATCGTAAATCAAGCCGGCAATATCGTTTCCGTGCGCTGCCCAATCCACTTTTCCTGCTTCCACCTGAAGCACAAAACCTTTAGGGTGATTATTCATTACATCAATCGCTTTTTGGGTCATTTCGCCCAAAGTTGGAATTTTTTCGGAAAGTTCTTTATTGTTTTCTCTGTCTTTTGAATAAGGAAGTCCGTCATTGTAAAAAACACCCAAAATTGGGTTTTCGCTGCTGACGGCAAGCATTTCAGTTCTTGTTTTCACCACCTGATATCCTTTAGCTTCAAATTCCTGATACATATCGCGCTTGTCTTTGCGGTATTCCGCAGCAAAATAATTATTTCCGCCGCCCATCATCACATCAAATCCTTGCGCTAAATATTCTTCGGCGATAAATTCCTGGTCATTTCGTCTTTTGCTGTTGATGCAAAATCCGGCCGGAGTTGCGTGCGTAATTGGTACAGTGGTCACACAGCCAGCCATTTTGCCCACTTTTTTAAACTTTTGCCAAATGGGCAAATGCGCTTCTCCGTTTGGGCCTATATTTAAAGCACCATTGTTAATTCTGACGCCGCCGCCCCAGGAAGAACTTGCCGCTGCCGAATCGGTTACGATGGAATTTGCCGAAGCCATATCCATTAAGGCACGATTTACGCGGTTGTCTCTATACAACTGCAACCAATTGCTGCCTGTTCCGGTTTTTCTGGAAAGGTAAATATCGGTCATATTTAAGGTTCCGGTACTCATACCGTCGCTCACGATTACAATGATATTTTTGGCTTTTTTACTGCTTTTTTCGTCTTTAAATTCAATTGTCGAAGCTGTAATGTCAAAGGGATTTAACAGGGAAGTGCCAAGCGCAAAAAGCGAACCGTTTCTAAAAAATTTTCTTCTGTCCATTAGGGGTACTATAAAATATTAGGCAAATATAAAAGATTAGAAAACAACTGAAGTTATCAAGGTGTTAATAATTTCAATAATATAAAATGGAATATTTTAACGTATTGGTATTTTATATTTTGATAATCTAAAAAAAATCCTAAATTTAAATACTTGAAATTTTTAGATTATGATTCAGAAAAAATACCACCAAATTATTTCTTTGTTTGTTATAGCCATTACTGTTTATTTCAGTTTTTATTCCTTAATGCCTTCTTCAAAAATTGAAAAAACCAGTTCATTAACAGAGTTTTCTGTCAATAAAGCCTTGGTACAATTAAAAGAAATCTCCAAAAATCCGCATTTTACGGGTTCAACGGCGCACGAAACAGTCAGAAATTACCTTGTTTCCGAATTGGAAAAATTAGGGTTGCAGGTTGAAATTCAGCAACAAATGGCGGTGAACCAGAAATGGAGGGCAGCCACAAACACCAAAAATATTTTGGCACGAATTAAGGGAAGCGGAAGCGGAAAAGCGTTGTTGTTGCTTTCGCACTATGATTCCAATCCGCATTCTTCATTGGGCGCGAGTGACGCAGGAAGCGGCGTGGTGGTTATTTTGGAAGGTGTTCGGGCTTTTTTAGCCAAAAAAGAAATTCCAAAAAATGATATTATTATTTGTATTTCCGATGCGGAAGAATTGGGTTTGTTGGGCGCAAACGCTTTTGTGAACCATCATCCTTGGGCAAAAGAAGTTGGATTGGTATTGAATTTTGAAGCACGCGGAAGCGGTGGCCCAAGTTATATGCTACTTGAAACCAATGGCGGAAACAAAAAATTGATCGAAGCTTTTCAACAGGCAAACACCCCTTATCCGGTTGCCACTTCGTTAATGTACAGCATTTACAAAATGTTGCCAAACGACACCGATTTAACCGTTTTTAGGGAAGATGCAAATATTGACGGCTATAATTTTGCCTTTATTGATGACCATTTCGATTACCATACGGTTCAGGATTCTTATGAGCGAATGGATATGAATACATTCAATCACCAAACCTCTTATTTAATTGCAACACTTAATTATTTTGCAAATGCCGATTTAGATAACTTAAAATCGGAATCAGATTATGTGTATTTTAATTTTCCATATATCGGATTGGTTTTTTATCCGTTTTCTTGGGTAATTCCAATCTTCATTGTTTGTGTAATCTTGTTTTTCCTGATGCTTCATTTTGGCGTTTTAAAAAGGAAATTAAGCAGGAAGGGAATCATAAAAGGATTTTACCCATTTTTGGCTTCATTGATAACTTCTGGCGCATTGGCGTTTTTTGGATGGAAATTGTTATTGAAAATTTACCCGCAATACTACGATATTTTGCACGGGTTTACCTATAATGGTCATTATTACATCGCAGCATTTGTGTCGTTTACGCTGGCAATCTGTTTTTGGTTTTATAAAGGCTATTTTATCAAAAGAACCAAACAGGATTTATCGGTTGCGCCGCTATTTTTCTGGCTGATGATTAACGGATTTATTGCATTTTATTTGCCGGGAGCCGGATTTTTTATGCTTCCGGTCCTTATTTTATTTGGCATATTTATGATTGCTAAATTTTCTATTTCCAAAGCTGATACGATGTTAATTTTTACACTGTTCAGCATTCCGGTGCTCATTATTTTTACGCCTTTGGTGAAAATGCTTCCGGTTGGGCTCGGTCTTAATATGTTGGTGGTTTCGGCGGTGTTTACCGTGTTGTTATTCGGATTTTTAGTGCCGGTTTTTGCGCAATATAAAGACCATAAAAAACTAAGTTTTGTATTTTTGTTTATCGGCTTTATGGCATTGATTTCTGCTTCGGTATATTCGGGATACAGCATTGACCGCAAAAAGCCCAACAGCGTTTTGTATGTTTTCGACAGCAATAAAAATGAAGCTTATTGGGCGAGTTACAATGCGAAAACAGATGATTTTACCAAACAATTTTTGGGTGAAAATCCAACGAAAGGCGGTTACGACGGAAACACAACGGCAAGCAAATATAAAACGGGCATTCAACTTCACGCAAAAGCTATCGTCATAAATCTGCAAAAACCACGGATTTCAATAGTTTCAGACACCATTATTGGCACCGACAGAAAATTGAATTTACGCATTGAGTCACCTAGAAATGCTAATAAAATTGAGTTGCTGACCAAAACGCCCATTAAATTTAAATCGTTTTTGGTCAATAAGGAACCGGTTAAAAATGATAGAAAGAGTGAGTATGTTTTTTCGGTGGAAAAAGGCACCATTATGAATTTTTACCGAACCGGCAAAGATGAAATTTTAGACATTGAATTTACGGTCAATAAAAATCAAGTGATAAATATTGATATTTTGGAAGCGAAATACGATTTGTTTACCAATTCGCAATTCAAAATAACACCAAGAACAGAAATGATGATGCCGATGCCTTTTGTGCTGAATGACGCCACCATCATAAAAACCAATATCAAATTTTAAAAATGCGAAAAGTAATTATTTTAATTTTTTTGGCGACTGTATTTTTCTCCTGCAAAGAAAAACAAAAAGAAGAAGTTGAATTTGAAGATAAAACAGTGTATTTAAAACCAGAATTAAATGATAAAAGCGCCAATTATTTATATCATTTTGCTTTTGAATGTATCGATCAGGAATATCCAAATAATTTGGGTCAGGTTTTGGGTGATAGATCCTATTTAAAAGAACCTTCTGAACTGCATCCAACTTTTTATGGCTGTTTCGACTGGCATTCTTCGGTTCACGGACATTGGACTTTGCTCAATATTATGAAGGAATTACCCAATTTTGAGCACAATGAGGCCATTTTGAAAAAGCTCAAGACCACCATCACCAAAGAAAATATTTTACAGGAAATCGACTATTTTGATGATGAGCACAACAAAAATTTTGAACGCACTTATGGCTGGGCCTGGTTGTTGAAAATTGCAGAAACCTTGCGGGATTGGGAGAATCCTGATGCCAAATTGATGTACGAAGATTTAAAACCGTTGGTGGATCTCATCGAAAAAAAATATATGGAATTTTTGCCGAAATTAAACTACCCAATTCGCGTTGGGGAACACCCAAACACCGCTTTCGGTTTGTCGTTGGCATTGGATTATGCCAAAAAATATTCCCCGGAATTGGCGCTGATGATTACTGATAAAGCAAAAGTTTATTATATGAATGATCAAGGCTGCCCCGTTACCTGGGAACCTGGCGGATTCGATTTTCTGTCGCCTTGTTTGCAAGAAGCTTCGTTAATGCTGAAAGTATTGCCTAAAGAGGAATTTATCATTTGGTTTGATGCTTTTTTGCCCGGTTTCAGAAACAATCCTGCCAAGTATTTGGAAGTTGCCGAAGTTACGGATCGTTCCGACGGAAAATTGGCGCATTTGGACGGACTTAATTTTAGCCGTGCCTGGTGTTTGTATGAAATTGGAAAGGCTTTAGATAACGATAAAATGATCAATTTAGCCAACAAACATTTTCAGTACAGCTATGAAAAAATGGATTCAGGTGAATATGCCGGAGCCCATTGGCTGGCTTCTTTTGGCTTGTATGCGATATTGAAAAGCAAGTAATTTTTTAATATTAACAAAAAAAAAAGTCTAATTTTTATTAAAATTAGACTGTTTTTAGGTTTAGTTTAGTTTTTTAAAACGGTAATTACTTCAAACTGCAGGCGCTTTAAGCACTTTTTATTTGTATTGGGTAATGCGCAAAGTATTTGCCATTCCTCTTTCTTTAACGGGCATTGAAGTGATGTTTATCGCGAAATCGCCTTCTTTTAAATAGCCTCTTTCGAATGCCATTCTGTTGATATCTTCAATGGTTTCGTCGGTGCTCACAAAACGGTCGTAAAACACACCTTTAACACCCCATAATAAATTGAGCATCGCCAAAATTCTTCTGTTTGATGAAAATACCAAAATATTCGATTTTGGTCTCCAGGAAGAAATATGAAATGCGGTATAGCCTGAATCTGTTAAAGTTGTAATCACTTCCGCAGAAATGGTGTCAGCGAGTTTTGCAGCCTGATGGCAGATTACTTTTGTGATGTAACGTTCGTTAACACATTGTATGTTTTGGTCAGGAATGGTAATTAAAGGCGAATTTTCAACGCTTTCAATAATTCTTCGCATTTGTTTGATCACTTCCAGCGGAAATGCGCCTACAGAAGTTTCTCCGGACAGCATCACGGCATCGGCACCATCCATAATGGAGTTGGCGACATCGTTCACCTCGGCTCTTGTAGGAACCTGATTGATAATCATCGTTTCCATCATTTGCGTTGCAATGATTACGGGAATATGTGCTCTTTTGGCTTTTAACACCAAACGTTTTTGAATTAAAGGAACCTCTTCCATTGGAACTTCAACCCCCAAATCGCCGCGGGCAACCATTAATCCATCACAATAAGGCATTAATTTATCAATGTTTGCTACAGCTTCTGGTTTTTCAATTTTTGCGATGATCGGAATTTTATGTGGAGAATTTTCCGCGATTAAATCCCTAAGCTGAATTAAATCATCCGCAGTTCTCACAAAAGATAGCGCGATCCAGTCGGCCTCCATTTTAATGGCAAACAAGGCATCTTCAATGTCTTTTTTTGTAAGAGCAGGCAAGGAGATTTTTGTATTTGGCAAGTTTACGCCTTTTTTGGAATTCAATTTTCCTCCGCGCAACACTTTAGTGGTAACTTCCGTATCTCTGTCGGTTGCCATAACTTCAAACAATAATTTACCGTCGTCAACCAAAATATGTTCCCCAACTTGTACGTCTTTTGGGAATCTTTTATAGGTCATAAAGGCCTTTTCCTGTGTTCCTTCGCACTTTACGGTTGTAAAGGTAAACGTGTCTCCCAGATTCAGAAATACGCCATCGCCCATTACGCCAACGCGCAATTTCGGGCCTTGTAAATCGGCCAAAACGGCCACGTGAAAACCGCGACGCACGTTAATTTCCCTGATTATTTTTATTTTTTCTTCTACATCAGCATAATCGGCGTGTGAAAAATTAACCCGAAATACATTAACGCCGGCCTCCATCATATATTCCATTATTTCTGCTGAGTTGCAGGCGGGTCCAAGGGTTGCAACTATTTTTGTGCGTTTTCTATTTTTTGCCATAATTAAAATATGAGATTTTCTTTCGATTTTAAGGTTGTTGTTTCTATTGCGTATGAGGTTATTATCTGACTTATTTTATTTAGTTTAATCACTAAATTTTGAATAAAATCTTCTTTATTACACCCTTCAATTTTCAAAAAAAAGTCGACTTGCTTTTTTTCCGGTATTAAATAAGAAGTTGTACTGTAATTTCCGCCAAATAAACCTTCTTTTCGTTGGTTGTCAACAATCGCAATATGTTTGTTGTTGATTAAATAGTAATTGATAAAATTTAACTCATCTTTATATTCAAACAAAGGAAATTCAGCAGTTGAGTCCTGAAAATCTAAATAATCTTTATATCGCGCCAGTTTAAATTTTAAAAAGCTGTTTAAAAGATAAGCCAATCTATAATCTTCTTCAGTTGAATGAATGCCAATTAATGAATAATCATCTTCTAAATCAAACGATAATAGTTGCATAAAAGAAGGAAAATTTAGTCTGGCAAAAATACCATTGTTTAATTACAGTAACTAATAATATTACGAAATCGTATTCGTAAGATTGACTAACCTATGGTAATTTCGTTTTGAAAAGCATAATAAGCCCTTTTGGCAGCAACTTCTTCCGCTTTTTTCTTTGAGGTCGCCCTTCCTTTGGCAATAAGTTCCCCATTTAAAAAAAGTTTTACGCTAAATTGTTTTATGGTATCATTTCCGGAATCTTCATAAACCTCAAAAACCAGTTCTTTCTTTTTCTTTTGGCACCATTCAATAAACAAACTCTTGTAACTGGTAATTTTACCTTCAAGTTTCAGGATATCAACATAAGGATCAATAACTCTTTTTTTGATAAATTTTTCGCAATATGAGTATCCTCTGTCCAAATAAATAGCGCCTACCAAAGCTTCAAAAATATTTCCGTGAATATTTTCGCCAAAATTGGACAGGATGACGTTACTTCTGATAAATCGCAACAATCCCAGGTCTCTTCCAAGTTCGTTAAGGTGTTCTCTGCTTACAATTTTCGACCGCATTTGGGTTAAATAACCTTCATCGCCCGAAGGAACCACGTGAAATAAATGCGCGGCTATAACGGTGCTGAGGATGGCATCGCCCAAAAATTCGAGACGTTCGTAATTTAAAGGGAATCCGGTTTTTTTATCAAATTCTTTGATGGAACGATGAACGAAAGCTTTTTGGTAATGGGTAATTTCTTTAGGTTTAAAACCTAATATTTTACTTAAATCAGTATAAAAAATGTCCTCACTTTTTTTGGGACGGGAAGAAATTATTTTTCGAATGAAACCCATTCAGTATTGCTGTTAATCAAGTTTTTTAAAGAGTACACAGGCATTGTGTCCCCCAAATCCAAAAGTATTGCTCATAGCAACTTTTACATTGCGTTTTTGTGCTTTATTGAACGTAAAATTTAATTTACTGTCAATTTGATCATCATCGGTAAAATGATTGATGGTCGGCGGCACAATTCCGTATTTTATCGCCAAAATTGAAGCAATTGCTTCAACAGCGCCGGCAGCACCCAATAAATGGCCGGTCATTGACTTGGTTGAATTGATGTTTATGGTATAAGCGTGTTCGCCAAAAACGTCTAAAATTGCTTTTGTTTCAGCAATATCGCCAAGCGGCGTTGAAGTTCCGTGCATATTGATAGCGTCAACATCTTCCGGTTTTAAACCCGCATCTCTTAAGCAGTTTCTCATCACATTGATAGCGCCTAATCCTTCCGGATGCGGTGCGGTGATNNTTGCGCCTCTTGCTTTTGCGTGTTCGTATTCTTCTAAAATAAGTGCACCGGCTCCTTCACCTGAAACAAAACCGTCTCGGTCTTTGTCAAAGGGTCTTGAGGCAGTTAACGGATCTTCATTTCTTGTTGAAAGCGCTTGTAAAGCATTAAATCCACCAATTCCGGCAATGGTAATGGTAGCTTCTGAGCCACCGGAAACCATCACATCGGCGTGACCTAAGCGAATGTAATTTAAGGCGTCAATGATTGCGTTTGATGAAGATGCGCAAGCAGATACCGTTGCAAAGTTTGGACCTCTAAATCCGTATCTGATCGATATTTGGCCAGGGGCAATATCAGCAATCATTTTTGGAATAAAGAAAGGATTGAATCTTGGAGTGCCATCACCTTCGGCAAAAGTTAAAACTTCATTTTGAAAAGTTTCCAGTCCGCCAATTCCTGCGCCCCAAATAACACCTACTCTATCTTTATCTACTTTTTCTAAATCTAAATTTGAATCTACAATGGCTTCATCAGCAGCAACCATAGCGTACTGCGTGAATCTGTCCATTTTACGGGCCTCTTTTNNGCCCCGCTAACACCGTTAGCAAGCCCGTTCCAAAATTCTTCAATATTATTACCAATAGGCGTTAATGCACCAAGTCCAGTTACAACTACTCGTTTAATCTCCATATGTTAAATTACTTTTTCGCAGCTTCTATGTAGCTAATTGCTTGACCTACAGTGCCAATGTTCTCAGCTTGATCGTCTGGAATTTGAATGTCAAATTCTTTTTCGAATTCCATAATTAACTCAACAGTATCAAGTGAGTCTGCTCCTAAATCGTTAGTAAAGCTAGCTTCTGTTGTTACTTCATTTTCGTCAACGCCTAATTTATCTACGATAATGGCCTTTACTCTTGATGCAATGTCTGACATAATTCTTTTATTTTAAATTTAATTACTCGGCAAAAATATAAAACTTTATTTAAATCAAAATCTTTTAATTCATAAAAGATCAAATTCAATGTTTTAAAAATAGGCAAAGTTTTTCTATTTACCCCATAAAAGTTGAGTTAAATTGATTTTATTTGTTGTTTCAAAGAAGATAATAATTTACTTAAATGAAACGAGCATTACAAATTTTGATGTGCAAAGGAATGATTCAAAGCGAACAGCATCTGCTCCCACTAAAAAAATAAAAATTAAGCAGATGAAACGTATCGCTATACTGGCCTCAGGATCTGGCACCAATGCCGAAAATATGATCAATTATTTTCAAAACAGCGATGCAATTTCGGTGGTTCTTGTGCTGTCCAATAAAAAAGACGCCAAAGTTTTGGAACGGGCGAGCCGTTTGGGGATTCCGAACAGAAGTTTTGACAAAA
This sequence comes from Lutibacter sp., assembly GCA_003516285.1. Classification (GTDB taxonomy): domain Bacteria; phylum Bacteroidota; class Bacteroidia; order Flavobacteriales; family Flavobacteriaceae; genus Lutibacter. Next base: position 15,367 of record DPCK01000129.1, read on the forward strand.
TAGATTTTATGGCTACTGATGAAGTGTTAAATCTTTTGAAAGAAAATGCCGATTATGTGATTTTGGCTGGATTTTTATGGAAAATTCCCGAAAAAATAATAGAAGCTTTTCCAAATAAAATCATCAATATTCACCCAGCTTTGTTGCCAAAATATGGCGGAAAAGGAATGTATGGAATGCACGTGCACAATGCCGTTGTTGAAAACAGGGAAAAACAGACCGGTATCACCATTCATTATGTGAATGAAAATTATGATGAAGGTGCCATTATTTTTCAGAAAAGTTTTGAGGTTTTGCAAAGTGATTCTCCTGAAGATGTTGCGGAAAAAATCCATCAATTAGAATACGAATATTTCCCTAAAGTCATTGAAAAAGCAATCCTTGAAAATGGCCGATAAACCCAAAGTACATATTTATACTGATGGCGCCTGCAGCGGAAATCCTGGTCCGGGCGGCTACGGAATTGTGATGGAATGGGTTGGAAAACCCTATAGAAAAGAGTTTTCCGAAGGCTATAAAAAAACCACCAATAACCGAATGGAATTGATGGCGGTAATTGTTGCTTTAGAGAATATGAAAACAAAAGATCTGGACATCACTATTTTTTCCGATTCAAAATATGTGGTGGATGCTGTTGAAAAAAAATGGCTGTTTGGCTGGCATAAAAAACAATTTAAAGGGGTTAAAAATCCAGATTTATGGAAACGATTTTTAGCCATCTACAATCCGAACAACACCAAATTTGAATGGGTAAAAGGACACAATAACCATCTGCAAAATGAACGCTGTGACGTATTGGCCGTTGAAGCTTCAAAAAAACTAAAACTGCAAGAAGATTTTGGCTATATCAATCAGGATGAACCACTTTTTTAATCCATTTAAGTCTTCAAAATATTTTTCTGAGACCAATAAATACAAAAATCATTGCAGTATAACCCATAAAAAAAGGAATGATAAATGCTGCCCACCCCAATACCAGCATTATGGAAATGATGAGCAACTGAAACCCCAGTCCGAAAGTGGAAACCGCTGTCATAAACCATTTGTTGAAAGGTTTGCTGCCTGTCGCTTTTTTATCCAAAAAATAGATTGTTTTGTCGAAAATGCCATAAAGCAACTTATAAAGCATAAAAAGGAAATTCACATTTCGCTGGTTTTCTCCCTCTAAAGCGATTGGTGTTTTGTCCTCAAAAACACGACTTGTGGTATCACCATTAAACTTGTTTCTTAAAATAACGTAGTAGTAATTATACAAAGTTCCCTGCAACTGCACACCAATAAAAGCGAGCAAGGCATAAATTAAAAGGGAATCTGTGATATGCCAAAGCGCCAAAAAAATGAAGAAATTCAAAATGATATCGGCAATCGAGTCAAAATAGCGTCCGGTATAGGAAGGTGTATTTTTTACGCGCGCCAATTCCCCGTCGGCGGCATCCAGAACAGATTTTAAAATCAGGAAAAAAGCTGCTCCCCAATAATAGCCATAAAGTATGCATACAATGGCAATTAATCCCGAAATAATAAACCAAACAGTAACTTGAATTGGAGTAATAGAAGTATTTTTAAGCGAATTTGCAATAATTCTGGCTACAGGTCTTCCATAATCCGAAAGATCTATAAATTTGTGGTTTTTAGGCAATTTAGACATTTTGCTATTTTCTACGGAGCATTTTTAACGACTTAGTTTCCTAAACTTTAAAACAGCACTTTTTTATGAGCGGTAAAGATACGCTTTATTATTTTTTACTAATTTTTGCCGTTTAAATTAAGTTCAAATAATGCTTTAAATTTAAACTTGATGAAGATTAATAGCCTATTGCGTAAAATTAAACATTTATGAGAGCATCGTTTTTGCCTTTATTAATGCATTGTATAACACATCAACTTCTTCAAAAGTGTTGTAAAATGAAAAAGAAGCGCGCACTGTTCCCGGAATTTTATAAAAGCCCATAATAGGTTGTGCGCAATGGTGCCCTGTTCTTACTTCAACGCCCAATTTATCTATGATTGTGCCAATATCATACGGATGAATTTCATTGATATTGAAAGAAATTACGGAAGTTTTATGATTAGAAGTTCCGTAAATTTTTAACCCTTCAATTTGCAATAGTTTTTTTGTGGCGTATTGAAGCAATTCATTTTCATATTCGGCAATGTTGTTGAAACCAATGCCGTTCATATAATCAATGGCAGTTCCAAAAGCGATGACACCGGCAATATTTGGCGTTCCTGCTTCAAATTTGTGAGGCAAATCGGCATACGTGGTTTTTTCAAAAGTCACTTCTTTGATCATTTCTCCGCCGCCTTGATAAGGTGGTAATTTGTTGAGCCAAGCTTCTTTACCATATAAAATGCCAACGCCGGTTGGGCCGCATAATTTATGGGCAGAAGCCACATAAAAATCAACATCTAATGTTTGCACATCAGGTTTAATGTGCGGACAAGATTGTGCGCCGTCAATCAATACCGCTGCGCCAAATTGGTGTGCTTTGTCAATAATTTCTTTAATCGGGTTGATGGTTCCCAACGCATTTGAAACGTGGTTTACAAATACCAGTTTTGTTTTATTTGAAAGCAGTTTGTCGTATTCATCCATCATCAATTCTCCTTCCTGGTTCATGGGAATCACTTTCAAAACGGCTCCGGTGCGCTCGCATAACATTTGCCAGGGAACAATATTTGAATGGTGCTCCATAGCCGAAACGATGAGTTCATCACCTTTTTGCAACAACGACGTAAATCCGGTGGCCACAATATTGATGCTGTGCGTTGTGCCTGCCGTAAAAATAATTTCGTAGCTTTTTTTGGCATTAAAATGCTGTTGCAATTTTATTCTGGATTGTTCAAAAGCATCCGTCGCCAATTGGCTTAGCGTATGAACGCCTCTATGAATATTTGCATTTATGGTGGTGTAGTAATTTACAATGCTGTCTATAACAACTTGCGGTTTTTGGCTGGTTGCGGCATTGTCCAAATAAACCAATGGTTTTCCATTTATTTGCTGATTTAAAATAGGAAAATCAGCCCTGATTTTTTCAATATCTAACATTTTCTTTTTTTAGTTCCGATAGCTATCGGAAGTAGTAAATACAAAATTACGAAATAGATACTATTTTGAAGGTTGTAAAATTTAAAAAATTATTACTGATGTAATTTATTCTCATTTAACCGCAAAGACGCAAAGAAAAAACGCAAAGTGCGCAATTTCGTTTGCGTAAAGGGTTACTTCACTTTTTTTATTTTGGAGTTCAGTGAACCATGTTTGTAGCGGAAATCCTTTTATTGCGTGGTTGTGCAATAAAAGATTGGAGCGAAAGCCTGACCCGCCAGCTGGCGGGGAACACCCAAAACAAAACATCATAAAGATTAAAAATTACATAACTTATGCACTTCGGCCAAAACCAATGCTTTTTGTTTTTCCGAAAAACCTAAATGATTCAATGAATCCGGATTTTTAGCAAGTTCTTTTACCAAAATAATGTCTTTTTCCATCAATTGTATTTTTTCCTTTTTCGTTAAAGAAGTTAAGGTGGTTATTGGATATAAACCGTATTTATCAACATTATTTTTTAATCCGTTATTTGGGGGATAATCCCAACTCAACAAAGTTAAATCAACGCAATTTGCGTAGTCAATGGCATCTTTTGTGAAACGTGTATTGGTTGCGAGCCATCCTTGTTTTAAATGGGTTTTGTTGCCTGAATTGTTCCAAACTTTTTGAACATCAAGAAATCTTGAATTGATATACAATGGAATTCTTACGTTGCTAACTGCGGATGGATCTGTATGAAATTTACATTCAACGGTATAAACGTTACCGTCTTTTTCAGCCAAAACATCTATTTCGTGGGTAATGCATTCTCCATTTAATATTTGCCCAATTTTGGTTTTATAGCCTTTTTGCTTGAGCAACGCACCAATCAATCTTTCAAAAGGGAATCCGGTAGGGCCTAAGTCGAAAATGGCTCTTTTTAGACTGTATTTTGATGCAGAAACCCGATTGTATTTTTTCAATAATTGAAAGGCTTTTCTGTAAATTAAATTTGATGAAATTCCGTCGAAAAGTTCGGGTTGAATGGCTTGCACAATTTTTTCAATATCTTGGCTCGTAGCGCCGCTATTTTGAAGCGATCTTGAGAGTTTTGGTATTGAAAACGCTTCTAAATCACCGGAAATTTTTTTAACTACGACTATTTTATCATCCATATCTTTTATTTTTACCGATTCAAATTTAGGCTAAATATTTTAAGTCGTTTCCCTTTAAAATCTTAATATTTATGTAATTTATTTCAAAAAGAAAAATCTTAAGTCGTTTTTTGGTAACTCCAAACCGCCAGGCCATTCATAATAATGGCATAAATAATGGTTTTTGTAAGTTGGGGCAATATATCATTAAAATGGGCGCCTTTCAGCATCACCATTCGCGTCACTTGCACAAAATATTTTACCGGATTAAACTCTGTTATATACTGCGCCCACATCGGCATACTTTCAATGGGCGTAAAAAGTCCGCTCATCAATATAAAAATAACCACAAAAAACCAGGAAATAAACATCGCTTGTTGCTGGGTATCGGTAAAATTGGAAATAAACAATCCCATTCCCAAAACCACCAACAAATAAAATGCCGTGTAAAAATAGATGAGCCCAAGGCTTCCGATTATTGGGACATCAAAAATAACTTTTGCAATGGTTAGTCCTACTGTTAATAAAACAAATCCCAATATCCAAAATGGAAATAATTTGCCGATGATAAACTGGTATTTTTTTATGGGTGTCACATTCATTTGTTCCAAAGTCCCAATTTCTTTTTCGCGGACAATATTCATTCCCGATAAAAACAGCGTAATCATCGTAACCAGCAAAACCAATATTCCCGGAACCATAAATGTTTTATAATTTAGGGTTTTATTGTACCAAAATGAAGGAATTGTCACAATATCCTTTGGCGCATTTACCGTATCTGAAGGCGAAGACAAGGCGACTTTGGCTTTTTTGTTAAAATCCTGCACAATTTGGTTGATGTATACATTTTCCACTCCGGCAGCAGCGCCGTCAATGGCATTGATGGCGACAGAAATAGCTGTGTTTTTTTGTTTCAATAAATCACGTTCAAAATAGCGCGGAATCTCTAAAATAACATCAACCTTTCCTTTAGCCATTGCTGCATTCGCTTCTTTTTTTGAAGGAAATTCAGCAACAACATTAAAGTAAGTGGATGCGTCAAATTTTTCGATTAATGCTCTTGAAAACGAGGTTTTGTCGTGATCCACATAAGAGAATTTTATGTTTTTGATTTCAAATGTAGCGGCATTGGACAAAATCACCAACTGTAAAATTGGCAACACAAAAATAATGGGAAGCATTCCTTTATTTCTAAAAATTTGCCTGAATTCCTTCTGAACGATAAATAGAATTGTTTTCATTTTTTTTTCCTATCCCCAGCCCTTTCTAAAGGAAAGGGCGTTTGATTTATTTAAATAATATTTTAAACTGCCAGCTTCTTCTTTTAAACACTATGATAGAACTTAATACCCCGACACGCCATCTGGCCCATTCACTAAAAATGTTCACAGAACATTTTCTTAACGCTTTGTCCTCCCTTTGTGGGTTAGGGGGCCTATTCCAGCCTGATTTTATATTTCTTAATGCTCAACGCAATAAAAAACAGTGTCATACCGGCCAATATCAAGGTTTCTTTCCAAATAAAACAGAGGCCAACGCCTTTTAGCATAATTCCTTTTAAAATAAGGATAAACCATTTTGCCGGAATGATATTGCTGATGATCTGTAACGGCAAAGGCATACTTGAAATAGGAAAAATAAAACCCGACAATAATATGGTCGGCAGCATCAATCCCATTAAAGAAATCATCATCGCGGTTTGTTGTGTTGCTGAGACCGTTGAAATTAAAATTCCCAGCGACAAGGAGGTAATGATAAACAAAACACTCTCCAAAGCCAGCAAAAACAAACTTCCCTGAACCGGCATTTTGAAGATAAAAATGCTTAACAAAACAATGACAATTGCGTTAATGATGGACAAAAATATGTATGGAATCACTTTTCCAACAATTACCTGAAAAGGTTTTAAAGGCGAAACCAATAAAATTTCCATCGTTCCCAATTCTTTTTCACGCGTAATAGAAATTGAGGTCATCATCGCCGATACCAGCATTAAAATAATGGTCATAACGCCCGGAACGAACATAAAAACACTTTTTAACTCGGGATTGTAAACCATTCTCGATTTGGTTTCAATTTGATACTCCAGCGTGCTGTTTTTGTTAATTTCTTTTTGGTAACTTCCTATAATGGCACTGATGTAATTGGTGATGGAATTTGCGGTATTGGGATCTGTGGCGTCTGTAATCACATGAACTTTTGCCGCATTGTCTTTGGTTAAATTTTTCTTAAAATCTTTTTCGAAAACAAGTACAGCAAGCACTTTTCCTTTTTGAAAAACAGTTTCAATTTCGGCTTCATTTGTAATGTTTTGTTTGATGCTGAAATATTTTGATGCCGAAATTTTTTGAATGATTTCCTGCGTAGTTGCATCGTTTGATTTGTCGAAAATGGCAATATCAACATTGTTAATTTCATTGGTAATGGCAAAACCAAAAAGCAAAATTTGAGCTATAGGCATCCCAAACAGGATAAACAGCGACCGTTTGTCCCTAAAAATATGGTAAAATTCCTTTTTTACAAATCCAATAAATCGTTTCATCCTCGGGCTAATTTTAAAAAGACGTCATTCATATTGTCTGCATTATACTTTTCCTTTAATTTTTTAGGCGTATCCAACGCTTCAATTTTTCCGTCGACCATAATAGAAACCCGATCGCAATATTCGGCTTCATCCATATAATGAGTGGTCACAAAAACGGTGGTTCCGTTGTTGGCGGCTTTATAAATCATTTCCCAAAATTGTCTTCTTGTTATAGGATCAACGCCTCCGGTTGGTTCATCCAAAAAAACAATGGTCGGACTGTGTAACAACGCTATTGAAAAGGAGATTTTTTGTTTCCAGCCCAAAGGCAAAGAACCTACCAACTCATTCACAATGTCCTGTAGGCCCAATTCTTCAACCAATTCGTTGCGTTTTTCCTTAATTTTTGCTCTTGACAATCCGTAAATTCCGCCAAAAAAAGTAATGTTTTCTTTTACCGTTAAATCGTCATACAAGGCAAATTTTTGGCTCATATAGCCAATATTTTTTTTGATGTCTTCAGGATGCGTAAACACATCAAAACCTGCAACTTGTGCTTTTCCGGAGGTTGGTTTTGAAATACCGATCAGCATTTTCATTGCCGTGGTTTTTCCTGCGCCGTTTGCGCCTAAAAATCCAAATATTTCCCCTTTTTTAACTTCAAAAGTGATGGAATTTACCGCAGTAAAATTGCCAAATTTTTTGGTCAGGTTTTCAACTTCTATGACATTGTTGTTTTTCATTTCCGCTGTCTATTTTGCCAATTCCATAAAAGTATCTTCAATGGTGGTTTTGGTGATTTCAATTTTAATGTTTTGATGGTTTTTGGTGGCTAAATATTGTTGTAATTCCTGCGGATTAAAATCTTCTCGTTTGTCAGTATAATGCACAAATTCACCAAAAGGATACACGCTGTAATGGTGTTCGAAGCTTTTTAAACTTTCAAGAAGACGATACATATTATCTGCTTTTACATCGTATATTTTTTTCGGATAATGTTTAATGATTTCTTGTGGTGTATCAATTTGTAAGATTTTTCCGTGCTGAATTAAAGCGATTCTGTCGCACAATTCCGCTTCATCCATATACGGCGTTGAAACCAAAATGGTAATGCCTTTTTGTTGCAAACGTTTCAGCATTTCCCAAAATTCTTTACGCGAAACTGGATCAACGCCGGTGGTTGGCTCATCTAAAAACAACACTTTTGGTTTGTGAATCAATGCGCAGCTTAAGGCTAATTTTTGTTTCATTCCGCCAGAAAGCGCTCCTGCACGGCGTTTTTTAAAGGGTTCAATCTGAACGTAAATATCTTTGATCAACTCGTAATTTTCTTCAATGGTCGTTCCAAAAATGGTGGCGAAGAAATCTAAATTTTCTTCCACCGTTAAATCCTGGTACAGCGAAAATTTTCCGGGCATATAGCCCACATTATTTCTAATTTCCTTATAATCGCCAATAACATCAAAACCTGCAACGGTTGCTGTGCCTTTATCGGCAAAAAGCAAGGTGGTCAATATTCTGAAAATGGTCGTTTTACCGGCACCATCAGGTCCAATCAATCCAAACAATTCCCCTTCTTTTAGTTCAAAAGAAACATCGTTTACGGCAGTCACTTTTTTGAATGATTTGCTGATATGTTGCACGGAAATACTCATTTTAGAATCTTGTTTTATTTGGTTTAATTCTTACAATTACAATAATTTATATATTCTTGTTTTGGACCCGCCTGCCTTTTTTGAGGGCGTTGCCACAAGGGTCGGGCTTTTCGTTGTAATCTTTTTTATCGGAAAAAAGCCTCAAAAAAGGATTTTCACTGCAATCCCTAACGCAAATGATGTTATTAGCAGCACTTAGCCTTTTATTTGAAATAGACTGAATATTCCGACAAATGTTTGGTCAATTTTTCCAAAGCAGCTTTACGAGTTTCTAAATTTTCGGCCGCCAAATCTTTAAATAAAGGTTTCATTGGCAAAAGATAATTGTGCAATTGGTCGTGGGCTTCGCCGGTCATAGTGCATTTGGAGATGATGGTTCCAAATTCTGTTTCCAATTTTGTTTTAAGTTTAGGATAGGCTTCCATATTTTCAGATTCCCTGAAATTGGTAATTAATTGTGTCATTTTTTCGATTCCCTCGGTGGTTTCGGCATTGGCCATCCACAAATCCCCGTTATTTAATTTCAATACGCCTTCACTTTCGTGGGCTTCTTCTTCAGTTTGAACAGGAACCACGATTTCCTGTTTTTTGGTTTTTTCATTGTTGCATGAAACAACTAAAATAGTTGCCAAAATTGCCATGATTAAAAAATTTGCTTTTTTCATTTTGTTTAATTTATTGGTTAATTATTTACTTTTTTATAAGTTAACAAGAAAATGACCATCCAGACACTTACCCTAAAACCCATCGCTTTTATGCTTTCCAGGGCAACTTCCTGACTTAAAAAGTATAAATACAAGAATACAAGCAGGTGTGAAATTAAAATGGCAAGTATTATTTTTCTTGCAGATTTATTGTTTTTCCATATTAAAATGGCTGCAACTATTGAGATTCCGCCTAAAATCACGTTATAAACAACCAGCCAATTTAATACGTTATAGTTGGGCATATTATAATTTAAAAGCACCATAGATCCTGAAATAACAGACATTATTCCGATGAGCAATGCGATTATTGCCGCTATTTTATGCATTATTTTCATACTTGTTTTATTTAGTTTTTTAAACTGAAAACTGCAACTGCCAACTGATTACTTGGAAATCCACATTTCCGCAGGCATTCCAATTTTTAGACTTCCGTCATTTTTTACGGCAACTTTTACCCCATACACCAAATTGATGCGCTCTTCTTTGGTTTGAATAATTTTTGGGGTAAATTCAGCTTCGGATGAAACCCAAGTGATGATGCCCTTAAAGTTTTTCATGGCATCGCCTGCATCAATTTTCACCGTAACTTCCTGCCCGATTTTAATGTTGGAAAGTTGGGTTTCACTCACGTAAACGCGCAATTCCATGATACTTAAATCGGCAATTTTATACAGCGGTTTTCCAAAAGAAGTCAGCTCATTTATCTCTGCATATTTTGTGAGCACCGTGCCGTTTACGGGATTTATAATGTTGCTTTTTTGAAGCAAATCTTCCACTTGTTTCAACTGTACGTCAAGACTTTCCAGTTCGTCTATTACTGGGGAATTCTGACTTTCAACGCTCTTAATTTGTTTTTGGATCACGTTAATTTCTCCATTTATGTCGTCCAATTGTTTTTGGGTTCCGGCATTTTCCCTAATCAGATTTTCTATTCTGTTTTTGTTGACGATTGCCGATTTTAATTGGGCGTTCAGTACATTTTTTTGCGACAGGACACTTCCTGATTTTGAATAAACAATCGCCTTGGAAGCCAACAGCTGATCTCTTTTCAGGCTCAGCGGAATAGTGTCAATAAACCCCACAAAGTCGTCTTTTTTCAGGATCTGGCCTTCTTCAATAGTAAACTGCATCAATTTTCCGTTGTTTTCTGCGGAAACTGTTATTTCTGTAGCTTCAAAATTTCCGTATCCGTCTACTTTTTCGTTGTTTTTGCAGGCAACAAACAGGTTTACGATAATGAGCAAACTGATGATTATCTTAATATTTTTCATAAGAATTGGTATATGTGTTTAGTTTTTTGTTTTTGAAATTGTTTTTAATTTTTATTAAGCCTAACACGCCAACTGGCACATTCACTAAAAATGTTCACTGAACATTTTTTTAACGTTCTGTCCTCCCCTCGGGGGTTAGGGGGCCACCTTTTGTCACATTATAATTCGCTTTTGCAAACTGTAGTTGTATGCGATGCGTGCTTAAATTATTTTCGGCCTCAAACAAATTGGTCAATTCCGTAACATAAGCCGAAGACGTGATTACGCCATTTTTTAATTGAGAACGGGAAGTGTCCAAAATTTTCTTTCTCAACGAAATAATTTCTTCATCGGACGCAATAAAAGCCGATATTTTGTTTATTTCCGATTGCTGTTGGGTCATTTCCATCGCTGTATTCAGCTCAAAAACCTCTTGCTCGCTGTCTATAATTTCTTTATTTACTTGTAAGGATTGGCGCTGTTTTTTTGTCGAATTCCAGTCGAACACATTCCAGTTCAGTTTAATTCCGGCAATATAATAAGGTTGAAAAGAATTTTCTAACATATTCAAGCCCGGATTTCCATAACCTCCTGTGGCAAAACCCGATAATTTTGGTGAATTTTTTTTATCGATCAGCTGTTCGGAAGCTTCAATTTTTTCTTTCTGAAGTTGAAACAAAGCCAATTCAGGCCGTTCAATTTCATTGTTAAGTTTGGTAGAAATTTCAGGATTTTCCAATGTAATATTTGGGGAAACAGGAATACCAATCAACATAGAAAGTGTTGTCATCAAGCTGGTTTTATTTAAGTCAACTTCCATAAGTTGCTGGCCGATTTTGAGCAATTCGGCTTCTAATACACTGTCGGAATTCGGAAGCAAAATCCCAAATTTGATGCCTGCTTTTACCTCATTAAGCGTGGTTTCCAGTTGTGTTTTTTTTGCAAGCAACAAGGCACTTTTTTCCTGAAGTAAAAGAATTGAAAAGTAAAATTGGCTCACCTGTTCCTTCAGTTTGTACAGATTAACTTCAACTTGCTTTTGTTGTGTTTTTAGGAAAGCCGATTTTTCTGCCAGCGAAGCATCAATCAAACCGCCATCGTAAATTAATTGATTTACTGAAACCGTTGCCTGGTATTGGTCTTTGTTTGGCGGAGATATTGTTGATATTGGTGAACTAGAAGGCAATTCTATGACATCAGACTGGTAAGTTGCCTGCGCCTGAAAATCTATTTTCGGTAGTTTTCCGGTTTTAATCACTTCCAAATCCAATTCGTTTTGTGTGGCCAATAAAGTTTTTTGTTTGGCGATTGGATAGTTCCCTTCAGCCAAAACATAACACTGTTCCAAACTTAGTTTTTCCTGAGCAAAACTGTTTAGGGCAATAAACATCAGTATAAATACACCAATTATTTTCATCATTTTAAATTTTTATGGCGTTGATAATAAAGTCCGATACTTCGGTTTTTCTTTTTTCCATTAACTTTTTATACGCTTCATCATCAAAATTCAGAAATCCTTTTAATAATGGCGCGCCAATAAATGGAAAAATATTTAGCGACATAATGTTAATAAATAGTTGTTCGGCTGTTATTGGCCTAATAACGCCTTCTGCCACTTTTTCGGTCACTTGTTGCTTGAATTTTGAAATGTTGGGAAAATTCTTTTCGGCAATTAAATTTTTCACAAAATCCGGATTTCTGTTGAGTTCCTGAATGATGAAATTTGGCAAGTACGGATGTTTTAGCACAAATGAAATATAATTGCTGCTGAAGTTTCTTATTTTTTCAAAAACGGAAGTGTCGGCATTCATAATTTCATTTAACTGAGGCGCTATCATTGAAAAGGCACTTTTAAAAACAGCTTCAAAAAGCAATTCTTTACTTCTGTAATAATAATGCAACATCGCTTTATTGATGCCGGCTTCATCAGCAATTTCCTGCATTCTTGCGGCCGCCATCCCTTTCTTTTGAAATATTTCTTTTGCCGCATTTAAAATGTTGTTTTCCGGAGTGCTTTGTTCTTCTGATATCATACGTTAACTATATAGTTTAACCAAATGGTTGACAAATGTAAAATATTATATCGAATTGACAAAATAAATGTTATTTTTATGAAATATTTTACGTCAATTATTATGAAAAAATTTTTAAAATACGGCCTTTTACTACTGGTTTTAGCACTGGTTTATGTTGTTTACGCCAACTATCCGCGACTCGATATCATCACTGGTTTTTCGGCAAAAAGTGTTTGTTCCTGCACTTTTGAAGCAGGAAGAGATTTGAAATCCATTGAAGAAGGCGATAACGATATTGATATGGTTAATTACGCCAGCAATAAAATTAATTTGGAAGAAAAGTCGGTAACCTCCTCGGTTTTTGGCTTAAAAAAAAGAACCGCAATTTATAAGGAAGGTTTGGGTTGCATCTTGATTCCTGAAGGCGAAAATCAGCCTATAGCATTTATACCAAACCGAAAAATTTCTCAAAGCAGCTTGCCTTATCCTTATGGAAATTCACCAGAAATAGACACCGTTTTCAGCAATGTAAATTATAAAATGTTGGATTTGGCTGTTGAAAATGCTTTTGATTGTGAGGGTTATGAGCAAAAAAACAAAACCAGGGCGGTGCTTGTGCTTTATAAGGATCAAGTAGTTGCCGAAAAATATGCAAAGGGATTTTCAAGGGAAACAAAACTCTTGGGCTGGTCAATGACCAAAAGTATTACGAGCGCTGTTTTGGGCGTGCTTGAAAAACAAGGAAAAATTTTGCTGAGCCAAAACAAATTATTTCCAGAATGGGAAAAGGACGATCGCTCAAAAATTACTTTGAACAATTTATTGCAAATGAACTCTGGCTTGGAATGGGTTGAAGATTATAACACCATTTCTGATGTCACAAAAATGTTGTTTTTGGAAGCAGATATGACCAAACCACAATTAAATAAACCGTTAATTGGACAACCAAACAACAGTTGGAATTATTCTTCCGGAACCACAAATTTACTTTCGGGATTCATTAGAAATCAGTTTAAGACGCATCAGGAATATTTGGATTTTTGGTATGCGGAACTCATTGATAAAATTGGCATGAATTCTATGGTGATTGAAACCGATTTGGCCGGAAATTATGTAGGATCTTCCTATAGCTGGGCAACCGCGCGCGACTGGGCGAAATTTGGATTGCTATATTTACACAAAGGAAATTGGAACGGCGAGCAACTTTTGAATGAATCTTGGGTAAAATATGCCGCAACACCAACAAACGGTTCCAATGGAGAATATGGAGCGCATTTTTGGTTAAATGCTGGCGGAAAATATCCAAATGTGACAAAGGATTTGTTTTCTTGCAATGGTTATCAGGGCCAACACGTATTTATCATTCCTTCCAAAGATTTGATAATTGTGCGGTTTGGTTTGGCAGAAAACCCCGAATTTGACGTCAATATTTTTTTAAGTGAAGTTATGGATGCTATTAAATAAATTATAAAAAACATTTAAAAAAAGCCGCTGATTGCGGCTTTTTTGATGTTAAATGGTTATTTTACAATTTAGGCAAGGCCACTTCTTTTTTTGGGAATAACAACGAAGCAATCACTGAAATAACCAAAATAGCAAGAATTGTAAAAAGCGAAATCATTACAGGTATTTTATAAAAATCGACCAGCACCATTTTTACGCCAACAAAAACAAGGATGGCAGACAGCCCGTATTTTATGTAATGGAAATATTGCGTAATTCCGGCCAAAGCAAAATACAAAGCCCTTAATCCCAATATGGCGAAAACATTGGAAGTGAAAATAATAAAAGGATCACTTGTAATTGCCATAATCGCAGGGATGGAATCAACCGCGAAAATTAAATCGGTAAATTCAACAAGCAACAAAACAACAAATAATGGTGTTGCAAACGTTTTGGCATTGACTTTCACAAAAAATCGGTCGCCATGCATCTCTTCGGTAACAGGATAAAATCTTTTGAACAATTTTACCAATGGATTTTTATTGGGATCCATTTTTTCATCCTTTTGAAACAGCATTTTAACGCCGGTAAAGATTAAGAATGCACCAAAAATATAGATAATCCAATGAAATTTGTTGATTAAGGCCACGCCGGTAAAAATGAAAATCGAACGCATAATTAAGGCGCCAATAATCCCCCAAAAAAGTACTTTGTGCTGGTATTTTTTATCGACATTGAAATAGGAGAAAATCATAATAAAGACAAATAAATTATCGATACTTAAAGATTTTTCAATGATATAACCGGTAAGGAATTCTATTGCTTTTACTTCACCCATATATACATAGACGCCATAATTAAACAACAATGCTATTGAAATCCAAACAGCGCTCCAAATGAGCGCTTCTTTAATCTTTACTTCATGCGACTTTCGGTGAAACACCCCTAAATCCAACGCCAACATCAACAATACAAAGGCTAAAAAGCCGATCCATACATAAATAGTTGCTATCATAATTTAATGCTTGTGGTTAATTTATTTAATAATTCCTTGTTTAATTCTACCAAACCTGAAACACCTTTTTCGGCTATGAAATTAAATAATTTAACGATATAAGGGAATAATAAAATAATCAATCCCTTAACAATAACCAGTATTATTGCAATTCCGATGATAATTATGTTTCTAAGTTTTTTATTCTGTTTTATTTTATTGAAAAGGTTCAACCAATTAAATTGGCGCTCATTACTGTAATTATATTTCTGTTTGTAGTGGTGTTTTCGCTGTATGTTTTTGCCAGCAAAAAGATCGTCTAAATCCATTTATTTTCTATTTAAGTTTAATTTATTTCATAATTTTTCAATTGCTTTATGCTATTGAATTTTTGTAACACGATGATTTAAGCATCTTTGTGTCATAAGAACCAGAAAAAAATTAAGAAAGCTTGGGCGGTTGCCAAATAGAAAAACTGAGTCGGGATAATACAAAAAAGGAAGTGAAAATATTTTTTTGAATGAGCTTGATGTCGTAATTCGAAATCTCGTGACAGGTATTTATCTGATCATCTGCTGATGCATCGGATGTTGAAATTAAATCTTCGGAAGAATCATTTTCATCGGCGGTAATTTCAGTGTTAAATGACAGATTAACATCGGTATAAAAAATACCATAACTCAACAACAAGCCAATAATAACCGTAAAAGTTAAAAGTATTTTTTTTGATGTTTTAATCATTCAATATAATTATTTGCTTAATAAGGATAAAATTTAAAGCTCAAATCCCAGTTGCACATTTAATTTTTTGGCGATGAGTTTAGAAATTAACGTTTTTAACTGCGGAATTTTAATTTTTTCAACCACATCATTTCCGAAGGCATAAAGCAATAAAGCTTTGGCTTCTTTTACCGGAATTCCGCGTGATTGCATATAAAACAAAGCGCTTTCATCCAATTGTCCGATGGTACATCCGTGCGAACATTTTACGTCATCTGCAAAAATTTCCAGTTGCGGTTTTGAATTGATGGTTGCGCCGTCATCAATCAAAATTGAATTGTTTTGCTGAAAAGCATTCGTTTTTTGGGCCGCTTGCCTCACGATAACTTTTCCGTTGAAAACGCCCACAGATTTATCGGCATAAATGCCTTTGTACAATTCGTGACTTTCACAATTTGGCGATTTGTGATCTACAAGTGTGTGATTGTCAACGTGCTGTTTTTCATTTAAGACAGAAATTCCGTTGAGGTTGGAAGTGATATGTTCGCCCTCGTGATAGAATTCCAGATTGTTTCTGGTAATTTTTCCGCCAAAAGAAAAAGTACTTACCGTTGCCACACTTTGTTGTTTTTGTGAAATAAAAGTGTTGTCGATCAACGAAGATTCATTGGTGTCATTTTGAATTTTGTAATAATCAACAATGGCTCTTTTATGAAGAAAAATTTCCGTAACTGAATTTGTTAAAGTGGTGTTTTCGGATAAATTTTGATGGCGTTCAATAATTTGAACGTGTGAATTTTCTCCAACTACCACTAAATTTCTTGGCTGCAATAAAACCTCTTTTTCGCTTCCTGTAGAAAAATTGATGATTTGAATTGGTTTAGGAACAATCGTATTTTTTGGAATATTGATAAAAGCGCCCTCTTTCACAAAAGCAGTGTTCAATTCCGATAAACTGTTGTTTTTATTGGCAATGGTATTCAAATAATTGTCGATAATCATTTTATATTTTGGCCTTGTCAAAGCAGAAGACATTACACATACATCACAGTCTTCGTGGGTAGTTTCCGACAAAAATGAATTGAATTCACCGTCAACAAAAATCAAGGTATAAGAATCAATATCGTTGATTAAATAATCTTTTATATTTTTAAATCCGACCGATTTTTCAGCATTGGGAAAAAGGATAAAATCTTCTTTAAGTATCGGTTTTAAGTTTGTGTATTTCCATTCTTCATCTTTTTTAGTTGGAAATCCTGCTGTTTCAAAATTTTGAATGGCATTCAACCGAATGGCGTGCACTGTTGAATCAAGGTCGATATTTCCTTTGTTTTCAAAAGCCAAAAATGAAGAAACTAATTTTTCTTTTAATTCCATTTTTTCTTAGTATTCAGTAATCAGTATCAGTTATCAGTTATTCGCAGATTGCTGAAATTGTTTACTTTATTAAATAAATTTTACTTCAACCAGTCGTAACCTTTTTCTTCCAATTCGTAAGCCAGTTCTTTTCCGCCCGATTTCACTATTTTTCCATTGTACAATACATGAACAAAATCAGGAACGATATAATCCAGCAAACGTTGGTAATGCGTGATTAACAATACGGCGTTTTTTTCGCTTTTTAGTTTGTTAACGCCATTGGCCACAACTTTTAGGGCATCAATATCCAAACCTGAATCGGTTTCATCCAAAATGGCCAATTGAGGTTCCAACATCGCCATTTGAAATATTTCATTCCTTTTTTTCTCTCCTCCGGAAAATCCTTCATTTAAAGAGCGCGACAAGAATTTACGGTCTATTTCCAATAAATCAGCTTTTTCACGAATCATTTGCAACAACTCTTTTGCAGGTAATTCTCCCATTCCTTTGGCTTTTCGCGTTTCGTTTATAGCTGTTTTTATGAAGTTGGTGACAGTTACGCCCGGAATTTCTATCGGATATTGAAACGATAAAAAGACACCTTTATGCGCTCTTACTTCAGGAGCGAATTCGGATAAATCTTCGCCGTTTAATTCAACAGATCCTTCTGTAACTTCAAAATCTTCTTTTCCTGCAATAACAGATGCAAGGGTGCTTTTTCCAGAACCGTTTGGTCCCATAATCGCGTGAACTTCACCTGCTTTTATTTCGAGATTGATTCCTTTTAAAATCTCTTTGCCATTGATATTGGCGTGTAAATTATTTATTTTTAACATTTTTTATTCGTTTATCTTTTATAAATCAAACAACATTTTAACTTTTAACTTTGTGACTATCCTACTGATCCTTCCAAACTGATTTCCAATAATTTTTGTGCTTCCACAGCAAATTCCATCGGCAACTTGTTAAGCACTTCTTTACCAAATCCGTTGACGATCAATGCAATTGCTTTTTCGGTATTGATGCCGCGTTGGTTGCAGTAAAACAATTGATCTTCCCCAATTTTACTTGTGGTGGCTTCGTGTTCTATTTGAGCGGACTTGTTTTTAACTTCAATATAAGGAAACGTATGTGCGCCACATTTGTCGCCCATCAATAAAGAGTCACATTGTGAAAAATTCCTGGCGTTGTTTGCTCTCGGACTTATTTGCACCAATCCTCTGTAGGAATTGTGTGAATGTCCTGCGGAAATTCCTTTTGAAATAATGGTACTTTTTGTGTTGTTTCCTAAATGGATCATTTTTGTGCCGGTATCTGCTTGCTGGAAATTGTTGGTCACCGCAATGGAGTAAAATTCACCGACTGAGTTATCTCCTTTTAAGATGCAGCTTGGGTATTTCCAGGTAATGGCACTTCCGGTTTCCACTTGTGTCCACGAAATTTTTGCGTTTTTTTCACACAAACCACGTTTGGTCACAAAATTATAAACACCGCCTTTTCCTTCTTTATCGCCAGGAAACCAGTTTTGAACCGTTGAGTATTTTATTTCGGCACCATCTAAAGCAATTAATTCAACAACAGCAGCGTGCAACTGATTTTCATCACGCGCCGGCGCGGTGCAGCCTTCCAAATAACTCACATAACTGCCTTCATCGGCAATTAACAACGTGCGTTCAAATTGTCCGGTACCGCCTTCGTTAATTCTGAAGTAGGTTGATAATTCCATCGGACAAGTAACGCCTTTTGGGATATAACAAAATGAACCATCAGAAAAAACAGCCGAGTTTAATGCTGCATAAAAATTATCGGTTTTGGGAACAATGCTTCCCATATATTTTTTAACCAATTCAGGATGATTTTGAATGGCTTCAGAAATCGGACAAAAAATAATGCCTCTTTCATTTAAAGTCTTTTTAAAAGTTGTTGCCACGGAAACGGAGTCCATTACAATATCAACCGCTACATTGGAAAGTCGTTTTTGTTCGCCAATTGAAATCCCCAATTTTTCAAAAGTTTTCAATAATTCTGGATCAACTTCATCCAAACTGTTCAATTTTGGCTTTTGTTTTGGTGCAGAATAATAGCTGATATCTTGAA
>DPCK01000043.1 GCA_003516285.1 Lutibacter sp.
ACATCTATGCAATCTTCATTGTCAACCCCAAATATTTCTTCCAAACTTAACAAAGTCTCCGCTAACCTGTCTTTTACCGGTTTTTGAGCCATTTGTGAAATAGCGGTATTGGCGTGGCTTAACTGAAGGGAAATATTTTTGATTAAATTTAAGGAAAATTGGGGATTGTCTTTGATAGATTCTAAAATATCGCCTTTAGGAATAAAACAAACGCGCATATCTTCCAAAGCAGTGGCATTTAACCCAACCGGTTCTTCACTTAAAATGGAGCGGTGCCCTAATATGTCACCGCCTTTAACAAATTTTATGATTTGTTCTTTACCATTTGTGTTCAATTTAGTCAACTTACATTTTCCATCCTGAATGCAATATAATCCGTTGATAGAATTACCTTCAGTCATTAAATTTTCACCCTTCTTTATGATTAGGGATGTCTTGTGATCTGAAAATCTTTCTAATTCGTCGTGCGTTAAAGTTTTAAGAGCGTTAAATCGCTTCATAATACAATGGGAACAATTAGACATATTAAAAAAGGATTTAGTTAAGTAGTAACATTTGTAAAGGTACAAAAATAAATGATAATTGTCATATTTAGAAAATAATAAATGAATATTTTTGCGGGGAATTAGAATTTAGAATGGATATAAACAGTTGTTATCATTGCGGAGCATCTTGTGGTAAAAGTACAATACTTTTTGATGAAAAACAATTTTGCTGCAATGGCTGTAAAACAGTTTATGAGATATTAAGCATCAACGAGTTAGGTTGCTATTATGATTTGCAATCTACACCAGGAACTATACCGTCCGACATAAAAGGGAAGTATAATTATCTTGAAAATGAAGATATCATTGAAAAATTGTTGGAGTTTAATGATACCGAAACTTCTGTAGTTGAATTTTTTATTCCAAGCATTCATTGCAGTTCTTGTATTTGGATTCTTGAAAATTTAACCAAATTGAACAATGGCGTAACCACTTCGATGGTTAATTTCCCCAATAAAACAGTAAGAATCACTTTTAAAAATGCAACAACCAATTTAAAACAACTGACAGAATTATTGACTTCCATAGGTTATGAGCCCTATATAAGTTTGGATGATGCGGATGCCAAAAAAAATAAGGTTGATAAAACATTGATTTATCAGGTTTCTGTTGCGGCGTTCTGCTTCGGTAATATTATGTTGCTGTCCTTTCCGGAGTATTTTGATGCGGATGAGTTTTGGCTGGAAAAATACAAGCACGTGTTTAGATGGTCAATGTTTGCAATGGCCATTCCGGTAGTTTTTTATGCTGCCAAAAATTATTATATCTCCGCCTATAAAGGACTTTCACATAAAATTTTAAATATTGATGTTCCAATTGCTTTGGGAGTTTCTGTTTTGTTTATAAGAAGTACCATTGAAATTGCATTTGATATTGGCACAGGTTTTTTTGACAGTTTGGCGGGTTTGGTGTTCTTTTTGCTCTTGGGGAAATTTTTTCAGCAAAAAACCTACAACTTTTTGTCCTTTGAACGCGATTATAAATCATATTTTCCAATTGCGGTCACAAAGTTGTCAGATGGAATAGAAAAAAATATTCCGGTCCAAGCTATTGAAAAAGGCGATCGGTTATTGATCAGGAATCAGGAGTTAATTCCTGTCGACGGCATTTTGATCAACGGAAATGCGTCAATTGATTATAGTTTTGTGACTGGCGAATCGATGCCGGTTAGCAAACAATCGGGCGACAAACTTTTTGCGGGTGGAAAACAAACCGAAGGCGCCTTAGAAATGGAGGTAATCAATACCATTTCACAAAGCTATTTAACGCAATTGTGGAGCAATGATGTTTTTAACAAAACATCTGACCACACTATAAAAAACATCACCGACACAATAAGTAAGCTATTCACGATCAATATTTTAACCATTTCATTTTTAGGGGGACTATTTTGGTATTTTCACAATCCTTCAATGGTATTTAATGTCGTTACCGCTGTACTTATTATTGCTTGTCCTTGTGCTTTGGCACTGTCTGCGCCATTTGCCATCGGCAATATTCTGCGAATTTTTGGCTATAGAAAGTTTTATTTGAAAAATGCGGAAACCGTTGAAAACCTTGCTAAAGTTGACACCATTATTTTTGATAAAACCGGTACCATCACTTCCGCAGATAAATCAAATCTTATATTCAGAGGAGAATCATTAAGTAAAGTGGAAATAAGAGCGGTTAAAAGTGTGTTAAGGGCTTCAAACCATCCTTTAAGCAGATCGGTTTATGATCATATTCAGGAAGAAATTTTATCAGAAAATCCAACTTATTTTGAGGAACAACTTGGTAAAGGAATTCACGCAGTTTTAAATACGATGGATATTAAATTAGGTTCTGCAAGTTTTGTTGGAGCAACTTCTTCTGAAACTAATGAAACCGCCATTCATCTTGCAATAAACAATCAGTTTAAAGGAAGTTATATTTTTAAAAATAGTTATAGAGAAGGAACAAAAGAGGTTTTAGAAACACTTGCAAAAAAATACAAATTGGTGATACTTTCAGGTGATAATGATGGGGAAAGAGAATATCTAGAAAAATTACTGCCTAAAAACACTTTATTTCAATTTAATCAGAAGCCCGAAAATAAATTGGAATATATTAAAAAATTGCAGCAAAACGGAGAAAAAGTGATGATGGTTGGCGACGGATTAAATGATGCCGGTGCCTTGGCGCAAAGCAATGTCGGAATCGTCATTTCCGAGAATGTAAATGTTTTTTCACCTGCTTGTGATGGAATTTTAGATGCGAAATTTTTTAACAAATTNNAAAAAATATTTGAAAGAGTTCAGCTAAAAGCAGAAAAAGCATTAAGTTTGCGTGACAAATGTCATTTTATTTTCGGAAGTAAAATTTATATTTGTATGAATCTAATAGCTTTAATTTTTATTGACTAAAAAATGGAGGTACTTTATATCACAATAGGCGTTAGTATTATTGTTGCTTTATTATTTTTCTATGCATTTATCAGGTCTGTTAAGTCCGGGCAGTATGAGGATACTTATACGCCTTCAGTCCGTATGTTGTTTGATGATGAATTGGTCATTGCTAAGAAAAATGACGAAAAAGAACCAAACAGCAATCAAGAATCAATCAAAAATAACTAACAATTAATTAATCAAACAAGTATGGAAAAAGAACAATTTTATTATGACAATAAAATCGTAAAAATGTTTCTTTGGGCAACAATTCTGTGGGGAATTGTAGGGATGTTGGTAGGGCTAACAGTAGCGCTGCTTTTTATTTATCCAGGCTTATTGGAATTTGCAGGATCGGGTAATTCCATTTCCTGGTTAAGCTTTGGTCGCTTGAGGCCTTTGCATACCAATGCGGTAATTTTTGCTTTTGTGGGTAATGGAATCTTTTTAGGTGTCTATTATTCTACCCAAAGATTGCTGAAAGCGAGAATGTTTAACGATGTTTTAAGCAGAATTAATTTCTGGGGCTGGCAGGCAATCATTGTTGCAGCCGCAATTACACTGCCCTTAGGGTTTACTTCATCAAAAGAATATGCTGAATTGGAGTGGCCTATTGACATTGCTGTTGTGGTAGTTTGGGTAGTTTTTGGTATCAATTTGATTGGAACCATTCTTAAAAGAAGACAACGCCATATTTATGTCGCCATTTGGTTTTATATTGCAACCTTTATAACCATTGCGGTACTTTACGTTTTTAACAATTTGGAAATGCCTGTATCGGCGTTTAAAAGCTATTCGGTTTATTCAGGCGTCCAAGATGCACTTATTCAATGGTGGTACGGACATAATGCGGTGGCATTTTTCTTGACCACGCCAGTTTTGGGATTGATGTATTATTTTGTCCCAAAAGTCGCAAACAGACCGATTTATTCTTATCGATTGTCCATTATTCACTTTTGGACTTTGATCTTTTTGTATATCTGGGCTGGCCCTCACCATTTGTTATACACCGCTTTGCCGGAATGGGCTCAAAACCTTGGAACTGTATTTTCTGTAATGTTAATTTTTCCGTCTTGGGGAGGTATGATTAACGGATTACTGACCTTGCGTGGCGCATGGGATAAAGTTAGGGAAAATCCGGTATTAAAATTCTTTGTGGTTGCAATTACAGGTTACGGTATGGCCACTTTTGAAGGACCTATGTTATCATTTAAAAATGTAAATGCCATTGGACATTATACCGATTGGATTGTTGGTCACGTACATATTGCTGCTTTGGCCTGGAACGGTTTTATGATTGCAGGTATTGTTTATTGGCTGGCCGAAAAACTTTGGAAAACCCCATTATATTCGAAAAAATTGGCAAATGCTCATTTTTGGATAGGAACAATAGGTATCTTATTTTATGCAATTCCGCTTTATGTAGCAGGCTTTACGCAAGCATTTATGTGGAAGCAATTTAATCCCGATGGAACATTGGTTTACGGTAACTTTTTAGAGACCGTTACGCAAGTTATTCCTATGTATATGATGCGTGCAATTGGTGGTACACTGTATTTAACAGGATTTATTTTATTGGCAATTAACATTATAAAAACGGCCAAAGCAGGTTCTCCTGTTGAAGATGAATTGGCTGAAGCAGCGCCTTTGAAAAAAATTAGCGGACAAAGAATTGCCGGTGAAGGATGGCATACTTGGTTAGAAAGAAGAACGGTATTGTTTACCATATTAACCACTGTCGCCATTTTAATTGGAGGTTTGGTTGAAATTGTTCCTGTGTTGCTCGTTAAATCAAATGTACCTACAATTTCAAGCGTAAAACCATATACGCCATTGGAATTGGAAGGAAGGGATATTTATATTCGTGAAGGATGTAACAATTGCCACTCTCAAATGATTCGTCCATTCCGTTCCGAAGTTGAACGTTACGGGGAATATTCAAAAGCTGGCGAGTTTATTTACGATTTCCCATTCTTGTGGGGCTCAAGAAGAACTGGGCCTGATGTTCACAGAATTGGAGGAAAATACAATGACAACTGGCACTTTAACCATATGCTAGATCCGCGTTCTACATCGCCCGGCTCCATTATGCCACGTTATTCTTGGCTAATTAAAAATGATATGAATGCCTCAAATTTGGAAAGTAAAATGAGAGGACTGGCCACATTGGGTGTTCCTTATACCGAAGAAGAAATTAGTGGTGCCAAACAAGCATTGTTAACTCAGGCTAAGGAAGTGGAAAATAATTTAAGGCAAGATCCTGAATATGTAAAAAATTATGGCTCAAGCAATATTCAGAATAAGGAAATTGTGGCGCTTATTGCCTATTTACAGCGTTTGGGAACCGATATTAAAGCAAATGCTCCAACTGCATTAAAAAAATAATAAGTATGTTAAGATTTATATCACATAATTTTGATGGAATGGAAGGGATCGAAATTTATCCCATAATTTCATTGTTGCTGTTTTTTATCGTTTTTGTTACGATGTTAATCATTGTCATAAAAATGCCTAAAAAAAATATCGATGAAATAAGCCAATTGCCTTTAGATAACGACACTAACAGTAAAGAAAATAATTATGAATAAGAATTCAGAAAATACATCGTGGTGGAAGAGATTTATGAAATCTATGACCAAAGCGCACGATTTAGGAACCGAAGAAGACATTATGCTCGATCACGATTATGATGGCATTAAGGAACTCGACAATGTTTTGCCGCCTTGGTGGTTGGCTGGTTTTTACATCACCATAGCCATCAGTATTTTTTATTTAATAATGACATTTGGTTTCAATAAATACAGTCAAACCGACGAGTTTAATGATGAAATGACCAATGCAAAAGCTGAAATTGAAGCTTATAAAGCTGCAAATCCGCAGTTATTTGATGATGCCAACATTGTTGCTTTTACAGATGCTGAAAATTTGGCAAAAGGAAAAGAGCTGTTTACCGCAAAAACTTGTGTTGTTTGCCATTTGGCGGATTTAGGCGGAAGTATTGGCCCAAATTTAACCGACAATAAATGGATTTTAGGAGGTGACGTAAAAAATATATTTAACACCTTAACCAATGGAGGAAGACCTGGAAAAGGAATGATTGCTTGGGAAAGCACCATCACAAGAGAAGAAAGAATTCAATTGGCAAGTTATATTATTTCTATGCAGGGCACAGCGCCGGCAGTGCCAAAACCGGCAGAAGGAGATATTGTTTGGCCAGCGGAATAATAGAGAGAATTATATTTAAAATGATAAACCCTCTTTTGAGGGTTTTTGCTTTTAAATATGATTGGAAAATAATGCCCTGTTTTATTTATTTTGTTGCATTTGTAACCAAGAGGTTGATTAATTAATCTTAATTTTACAAATTGATAAAAAATATTGAATTGCCTTTTAAACTTAGGATGAAAACAGAAAATAAAGAGAAATTTAGAGACTCCATTGGGACCATAGACGAAAGCGGAAAACGATATTTTATTTTTCCGAAGAAACCAAAAGGAAAGTTTTACAACTATAGAACAATGGTGGGTTGGGTGCTTTTGGCATTTATGTTCGCAGCACCATTTGTTAAAATTAACGGCAACCAGTTTTTGCTTTTTAACGTTATTGAAAGGAAATTCCATATTTTCGGATTCCCGTTTTGGCCTCAAGATTTTCATTTGCTAGTCATTTCATTGCTGGTAAGCGTAGTGTTTATCATTTTATTCACCGTGGTTTTTGGCAGAATCTTTTGTGGATGGATTTGTCCGCAAACTATTTTTATGGAAATGATTTTCAGAAAAGTGGAATATTTTATTGACGGTGACAGAACCAAACAAATTAAACTCGATAAGCAAGCTTGGAATGCGGAAAAAATCAGGAAACGCGTTACAAAATGGTTTGCTTTTTTTCTGATATCATTTATCATCGCCAATGTTTTCTTTGCTTATATTATTGGCAGCGATGTATTAATTGATCACATCACCGATGGTCCTTTTAACCATATTGGGACTTTGGTAAAGCTTTTAGTTTTTACAATGGTTTTCTATTTTGTTTTTGCCTGGTTTAGGGAACAGGTTTGCATTATCGTATGTCCATACGGCAGATTGCAAGGCGTTCTTTTAGACAATAAGTCCATTAATGTGGCTTATGATTTTGTGCGAGGCGAGGGCGAAAAGGGCCGAAAACCTGTACGTAAAGGTGAAAACCGCGAGGAATCCGGTTATGGGGATTGTGTTGAATGTATGCAATGCGTTCAGGTTTGTCCAACTGGAATTGATATCAGAAACGGAACGCAATTGGAATGCATCAATTGCACCGCCTGTATTGATGCTTGCGATGAAATTATGGACAGNNTTTAAATTGATTAACAAAACCAATAAAAATATTGAGAATATTGATATTAAATTAATTTCACATAACGGAAAAGTTGATATGATTGGCGGACTTTCCAAAGTGGAAAAACAAGGGTTGAAGGAAGGTACCTTGTTTATTGAAATTGAAAAAAAAGACCTAAATTCGTCAAATGAAAAGTTAAAAATCGGGGTGTATTCAGAGGGGAAACTGATTGAAGCAACCACCACCAATTTTGCAGGACCCATAAAAATTAATTAGATGAACCGAGCCACAACAAATTTTGATACACAGTAGAATGATTAATGGCGAACCAGCCAGCCGGCAGGCAGGCAGCAGATGTTACCGCTAAAAAATAAAATGTAAACAGATGAAGTTTAAAATCAGTTGGCCAACAGGCATAATTTTAGCATTGTCGGCATTTATCATATTCATTATGTTTTTCGTATTCAAGGCCACGTTTTTGCCTGAATATGACCATCATTTGGTTTCCGATGATTATTATAAAGATGAAATGAATTACCAACAGGAAATTGATAAATTGAATAAAGCCGCAGCNNTTTTTAATTTCGGATGATAATTTGGTGCAGGGAATCTGGAATGTAAAAATTGAATGGTCTGTTAACAGCAACACTTATTTGTTTAAGGAAAAATTAAGGTACTAATATGCTTTGGACTGCACTTATTTTAGGTTTGGCAGGCGGTTTTCACTGCATAGGAATGTGTGGGCCAATTGCATTCATTATTCCGGTTAACCGAGAATCAAAAACATCGTTAATTTTCCAAACATTCCTATATCATTTTGGCCGATTGTTGAGTTATTCTATCATTGGCTTGCTTTTTGGTTTTATAGGAAAGGGATTGTATTTGGCAGGTTTTCAGCAACGCTTGTCAATTTTAATGGGCGTTATTATGATTGTAGCTATCCTAACACCGGTATCAATTTTTAATAAATACAATTTTTCAAAACCGCTTTATAAAATAATTGCCAAGGTAAAATACAATCTCGGAATTTATCTGAATAAAAAAACCAATAAAGCCTTATTTTCAATTGGTTTTTTTAACGGTTTTCTGCCTTGCGGCTTGGTTTATATTGCGGTAATCGGCTCAATTTCAACAGGTAATCCTGTTCAGGGTGCTTTTTATATGGCATTATTTGGCGTTGGAACAATTCCTATGATGACCGCAGCGGTGTTGTTGGGAAATTTTGTGAGCGTATCCTTGCGTGCTAAATTTCAAAAAATTATCCCTGTTTTTGTGATTATCATCGGATTATTATTTATTTTGCGAGGTCTGGGACTGGGAATTCCTTATTTTTCGCCTTCTGATGCAAAACTGCAGCCAATGAGCGACCCCGAAATTTGTTTAACATACGAAAAAATGGATCATAATGATAGAAACTCCTAAATTGACCATCGAAGATTTTGAAAGAGTGTCTTCAAACCAAGAGCTTTTAAAACTAATTAAGCAAAAAAATATTCCTTTTGATAAGGTGGCAAAACGATTGTTTTATGAAGAAGAACTGCGGAATTTACAAATTGAATTGGTGAAGCTTCAGCAGTGGATTGTTAAAAATAAAATGCGTGTGGCCATTATTTTTGAAGGACGCGATGCCGCAGGAAAAGGTGGGAATATTCGCAGGTTTACAGAGCATTTGAATCCGCGTGCTATGAATGTGGTGGCTTTAACAAAACCGACTGAAATTGAGCGTGGACAATGGTATTTTAGACGGTATATTAAAGAAATGCCAAACACGGGGGAAATTGTGTTTTTCGACAGAAGCTGGTATAATAGAGCTGTTGTTGAGCCTGTGATGGGATTTTGCACAGAAACCCAATATCAAAATTTTATGGTTCAGGTTTCCGAATTTGAGCATATGATGTATGAAGACGGAATGGTTTTGATAAAATTTTGGTTTTCTATTTCAAAAGAAGAACAATTGTCCCGTTTTAATGCGCGAATTGCAACACCTTTAAAACGTTGGAAATTTAGTCCGGTAGATCAAAAAAGTCAGGAACTTTGGGATCAATATACGCATTATAAAGAACAAATGTACAGCCGAACACACACCAGCTACAGTCCGTGGATCACCGTAAAGGCAAACGACAAAAAATTGGCGCGTTTGGAAAGTATCAGATATGTATTGTCCCAATTTAATTATGAAGGAAAAGAAAATGCATCAACCATATTGTTTCCAGATCCAAATATTGTGATGCGTTATTACCGTTCAGCAAAACAAATAGATTAATTATGAAGCCTTATAAATTAACCGCAGAAGATGTTGAAATTCTTAATACAAATAAGGGTTTAAGAGCTTTATTTTCAAAAGAGCCCTATAATTTAGAGAAAGCGGTTCGCTATGTTAAATATGAAAATAAATTAAAAAAACTTCAGGTTGAACTGATCCGATTACAAACCTGGGCCATTGAAGAAAATGAACGAATTATGATTATTTTCGAAGGTAGGGATGTGGCAGGAAAAGGCGGTGCAATAAGACGTGCAACCGAGCGGATGAATCCACGTCATTACCGCATAGTGGCTTTGCCAAAACCTACGGAAGATGAGCGGACCCAGTGGTATTTTCAGCGATATGTTATTCAATTTCCAAAAGCCGGAGAAATCGTTTTTTTNNCCATTAAAACAATGGAAAATAACGCCGGTTGATGAAAAAGCTCAAGAATTATGGGATGTTTATACCTACTATAAAAATAAAATGTTTGCCAAAACAAAAGAAGGCGTGGTGGATTGGAAAATTATTAAGGCAAACAAAAAAACCTATGCCAGGGTAGTGGCCATAAACCATATTTTGAGCAGCATTCCCTACGATAAAAAAAGAGAGGTTTAAATTTCTTTTCCTTCAATAAAAACTTTATCAATATGCTGATTTCCAAATGAGTATGGAATAAATCCATAACTTGGAATTTCTTTGGTAATGATGAAATTTGCTTTTTTTCCTTTGCAAATGCTTCCGTGGGTTTTTTCCAGTCCCATTGCATAAGCGCCATTAATTGTTGCCGCATTGATGGCTTCTTCCGGAGTCATTTTCATTTTAATGCAAGCTGTGGAAATTACAAAGTTCATATTTCCCGATGGCGTAGAGCCCGGATTGTAATCGGTAGCCAAGGCCAAAGGCAAACCTGCATCAATTATTTTTCTTGCCGGCGTATAAGGAATGCTTAAAAAATAGGAACACGACGGTAATGCAACAGGCATNNTGATTCACGTGAATTTTCGGAATCAGTCCGTATTTTGCGCCGGCTTCAAGGATTCGATCGGTATCATCAACAGAGAAATAACCCGTTTCGCAAAAAACATCAATATATTCCGCTAAATTTTCTGCTGCCACAACCGGTAGAATTTCATTTAACACAACATCTAAATAACCGCTTTTGTTGTTTTTAAATTCCGAAGGTAAGGCGTGAGCCGCCAAAAAAGTGGATTTAATGGTAATTGGATAGTTTTCATTTAATTTTTTTATAACGCGCAACATTTTTAATTCAGCGTCTTTTGTCAACCCGTAACCCGATTTTATTTCAACGGCACCAGTGCCCAATTTCATCACTTCTTCTAATCTTTTTGCAGATTGCTGGTATAAATCTACTTCGGAAGTTTGTTGCAATTTTATGGCTGAATTTAAAATTCCGCCGCCATTGTTCGCAATATCTTCATAGGAAAGGCCATTTATTCGATCAATAAATTCTTGTTCCCTATTTCCGGCATAAACAATATGCGTATGGCTGTCGCACCAAGCGGGAAGCACTATTTTTCCACTTGCATCAATGGTGTTTTCAGCTAAAATAATGGGTAAATTTTCCATCTTGCCAAAATCTTTGATCACCCCATTTTCAATCAATAAAAAAGCATTTTTAATGGTGGGAATAAATTTCATAGCTGTCCCGCAAACCATTTTTTTCGGCACGCTTTCAACCTGCAGCAATTCCTTAATATTGGTAATTAACGTTGTCATATTTACAATAATATCTTAGCCCAAATATACGGCTATTTTAGAAAGCATAAAACAGACTTTTTATATTGAGTCAAACTTATGGAAAATGCCGTTATTTAGGATATTTATCATATAAATAATACGTAAATAGCGTATATTTGCACAAAATTTAAAAAATGAAGAAAGCCATATATATAGCAACAAGTGAAGCTAACAGTGGTAAGTCAATCATCACTTTAGGGTTGATGAGAATGCTGTTGGGTAAAACAGCAAAAGTTGGTTATTTTAGGCCAATTATCGACAATGTCAAGAAAGGAAAAAAAGACAACCATATCAATACCATTATTTCCCATTTTCAATTGGACATCAATCCAAATGATGCTTATGCTTTTACGCGCAGCGAATTTATAAATATGCGGAATAATGGGAAAGAAGGCGAGATATTCGACACAATCATATCAAAATACAAAGCCTTAGAAGAAAAAAATGATTTTATGTTGGTTGAAGGCTCTGACTTTTCTGGAGAAGGAATGGCCATTGAATTGGATGCGAACATTTTAATTGCAAAAAATTTGGGAATTCCGGCAATTATCGTATCAAGCGGTGTTGGGAAAACTTTGGAAGAATTTATTGAAGGACTGCATTTGGCCTATGATTCATTTAGAGAAAAAGAAGTGGAGGTTTTGGCAGTTATTGCAAACAAAGTTCAGGAAAAAAATATTGAAATTGTAAAAAATGGTGTTGAAAAAAACCTGCCAAAAGATGTTTTTGTCAATGTAATTCCACTAATACCAGCTTTAAACAATCCAACCATAAAAGAAATAGCAAAAGCCATTGATGCCAAAATTTTGTTTGGCAAAGAACTTATTAATAACCAGACAACAAGTTTTAAAGTAGGGGCAATGCAATTGCGAAACTATTTAAAACAGTTGGAAGAAAATTGTTTGATTATCACGCCAGGCGATAGGGCCGACATCATTTTAGGGGCTTTACAGGCCAATATTTCGACCAATTATCCTGCAATTTCAGGTATTGTTTTAACTGGCGGAATTCTTCCTGAGGAACCTATTATCAGATTAATAGAAGGTTTGTCTCAAATTGTTCCAATATTATCCGTTGGTGAAGGAACATTTGATGTGGCCAATAAAATTGGTGCGGTTCGTTCTCATATGTATGCCGAAAACAAAGAAAAGATTACTATTTCTTTAAACACATTTGACAAATATGTTGAATTTGATAAGCTGAATGAGAAATTAATTACCTTCAAAAGCAGTGGTATTACGCCAAGAATGTTTCAATATAATTTATTGAAACGGGCAAAAACGGTGCGAAAACGTATTGTTCTTCCTGAAGGAAATGATGACAGAATTTTAACAGCTGCAACCCGATTGGTTCAAAGTGATATTGTTGATTTAACAATTTTGGGCAATAAAAGCGATATTGAAAATAAAATACTTCATTTAGGGCTGAAATTAGATTTGAATAAAGTGAAAATTATCAATCCAATAGAATCTGAATATTATCAGGATTTTAGCAATACCTTATTTGAACTTAGAAAAGATAAAGGTTTGACCATTGATATGGCGGAGGATTTAATGGGCGACGTCTCTTATTTCGGAACGATGATGGTGCACAAAGGATTGGCAGACGGAATGGTTTCCGGCGCAGCGCATACCACGCAGCACACCATCAAACCAGCTTTGCAGTTTATAAAAACCAAACCGGGCGTTTCAGTGGTTTCTTCCATCTTTTTTATGTGTTTGGAAGACAGAGTTTCAGTTTTTGGTGATTGCGCCATCAACCCAAACCCTACTTCTGAACAGTTGGCGGAAATTGCAATTTCTTCTGCCGATTCAAGCATAAATTTTGGAATTGAGCCAAAAATAGCAATGCTTTCTTATTCATCCGGTGATTCAGGAAAAGGGGAAGATGTAGAAAAAGTGAGAAGAGCTACCGAAATTGTCAGGGAAAAACGACCAGATTTAAAAGTGGAAGGTCCAATTCAATATGACGCTGCAGTTGATGCCACTATAGGAAAAAGCAAAATGCCTGATTCTGAAGTGGCAGGACGCGCAAACGTATTAATTTTTCCCGATTTAAATACAGGAAACAACACGTATAAAGCAGTTCAAAGAGAAACTGGCGCATTGGCAATCGGCCCAATGTTACAGGGTTTAAACAAGCCGGTAAACGATTTAAGCAGAGGATGCACGGTAGACGATATTTTTAATACCGTAATATTAACAGCAATACAAGCACAAGGATTTTAAATGAAACGAGCAGTACAAATTTTGACTCATAAAGAAATAATTAATGGAGAACAGCATCTGTTCCAATTAAAAAATAAAATTTAACAGATGAAAATATTAGTTATTAATTCAGGCAGTTCATCTATTAAATACCAGTTATTTAGGATGCCTGAACAGGAAGTTATTTGTTCGGGATTGGTGGAAAGGATTGGTTCAAAAGATGCTGAAATCCATTATAAATCCAATCATACCAAAATTGATGAGGTGTTGGATATTCCAAATCATACTGTTGGTCTGGAAAAAGTCGTCAACTTTTTATTGGATGAAAAAGTGGGTGTTATAAAATCTACTTCAGAAATAGTGGCTGTGGGTCACAGGGTTGTCCACGGCGGAAGTACTTTCTCGAACACAACCATTATCAATCAAGTTGTTAAAGACAAAATAAAGAAATTATTTTCTTTGGCACCACAGCATAATCCGGCGAATTACGAAGGCATTGTTGTTGCGGAATCATTTTTTCCAAATGCAAAACAAATTGCCGTTTTTGACACGGCGTTTCACCAAACCATTCCGGTTGAAGCTTATAAATACGCCATTCCGACTAAATTTTTGGTCGAAAATAACATTCGTTTGTATGGTTTCCACGGAACAAGCCATAAATATGTTTCTGAAAAAGCCATTGCGCATCTGGGAATTGAAAATTCAAAAATAATCACCATTCATTTGGGAAATGGCTGCAGTATGACAGCGGTTAAAAACGGAAAAAGCATAGATCACACGCTTGGTTTCGGACCGGTTACCGGATTGATTATGGGAACGCGAAGCGGCGATATTGATCACGCCATTATTTTTCATTTGGTCAATAATCTAGGTTATTCGCTTAATGAAGTCAATAATTTGCTTCAAAAAGAAAGCGGTATGTTTGGTTTAACGGGCTACAGCGATTTGAGAGACATTGAATCGGAAGCTGAAAAAGGAAATAAAGAATGTCAGTTGGCCTTGGATATGAACGCGAACCGAATTAAAAAATATATTGGCGCTTATGCTGCCGCAATGAACGGTTTGGACGCCATTATTTTCACTGCGGGAATTGGCGAAAATTCAAGTTTTATAAGAAAGCTGGTTTGTACGAATATGGACTATTTCGGAATTGAACTGGATGAAGAAAAAAACAATATCAAGGCAAAAGAACTTACTGAAATTCATACACAAAATTCAAAAACAAAGATTTTGATCGTGCCAACCAACGAAGAGGTTGAAATTGCCAAGCAGTCTTTTGAGTTACTAAATTAGATCAAAAAAATAAATCATAAAAAAAAGCATTGAAAATTTTCAATGCTTTTTTTGTGGTTAAATATTTAAATTTCGAACTATTTAAGCGTTCCAATCATTTCCTCAGGTTTTACCCAAGCATCATAATCTTCCGCAGTCACATATCCCAAACGAACGGCTTCTTCTTTTAAAGTAGTTCCGTTATTATGGGCGGTATTGGCAATTTCAGCAGCTTTATAATAACCAATTTTGGTGTTTAAGGCAGTGACCAACATCAACGAATTGTTTACCAATTCGGTAATACGAGAATAATTAGGTTCAATTCCAACAGCGCAATGTTCATCAAAACTGGCACAAGCATCACCCAATAAACGAGCTGATTGCAAAAAGTTAACGGCCATAATTGGTTTAAAAACGTTTAACTCATAATGGCCTTGGGTTCCGCCAATGGTAATGGCAACATCGTTACCCATCACTTGAGCACAAACCATCGTTAAAGCTTCCGCTTGTGTTGGATTTACTTTTCCCGGCATTATGGAACTTCCCGGTTCGTTTGCGGGAATAATCAATTCTCCAATACCTGAACGCGGTCCGGAAGCCATCATACGAATGTCGTTCGCAATTTTGTTTAAGGAAACCGCCAATAATTTTAAGGCGCCGTGACTTTCCACAATGGCGTCATGCGAAGCCAAAGCTTCAAATTTATTCTCGGCAGTAATAAATGGCAATTTGGTAAATTCCGCTATTTTTTTAGCCACCAAAACATCGTATCCTTTTGGCGTATTCATTCCGGTACCAACCGCGGTTCCGCCTAAAGCCAATTCAGACAAGTGAGGCAAAGTGTTTCTCAACGCTCTTAAACCATGGTCCAATTGCGAAACATAGCCCGAAAATTCTTGTCCGACTGTTAAAGGCGTTGCGTCCATTAAATGGGTACGGCCAATCTTTACCACATCTTTAAATGCTTCAGATTTTGCTTTTAACGTGTCGCGTAATTTTTCAACTCCGGGAATGGTGATGTCCATAACCATTTTATAACAGGCAATATGCATTCCCGTTGGGAAAGTATCGTTGCTCGACTGTGATTTGTTTACGTCATCATTGGGCTGAATGGTTTTTTCGCCTTCACCAATAACGCCTCCCAACATTTCGTGGGCGCGGTTTGCAATTACTTCATTGACATTCATATTGCTTTGGGTTCCTGAACCGGTTTGCCAAATAACCAACGGAAACTGGTCATCGTGTTTTCCTTCTAAAATTTCATCGCAAACAGCAGAAATAATATCGCGTTTTTTTTCTACAAGCACTCCCAAATCGCAATTTGCGTGGGCTGCTGCTTTTTTAAGGTAAGCAAATCCGTAAATAATTTCTAAAGGCATGGAAGCTGAAGGCCCAATTTTAAAATTGTTTCGGGAACGTTCTGTTTGGGCACCCCAATATTTATCGGCAGGAACTTCAACATTTCCCATAGTGTCTTTTTCTATTCTATATTTCATATTTGTCAATTTTAATGGTTTTTCTGTCGAACAAATAGTTAGTTATCATTTTTTTGATTTGTTTTTATTTAAATATAAGCATAAATTTTAGCATCTTAAAATAATGTCCAACCAAATAATCACATTTATGAAACTTTGCCTATTTAAGTATTAAAAAAGCTTAAAGAAAAAGTGACTCTAAAAAGATTTTTATCCTTATTGTTAAGCAAAAGAGAATGGAATAAATAAACCTATTTTCTAACTACTATTTTCATCATCCATTGTATATTTGTAAGAGTTAATATTGAATTACAATAAAATTATATAAAATGTCTGAATTTAAATACCAAAAGCCGTTTCCTATTACAAAGGATACCACAAAGTATCGTTTGTTAACCAAAAATCACGTTTCTGTAGTAGATTTTGATGGGCGAAAAATTTTAAAAGTAGCGCCAGAAGGTCTTGAGTTACTTTCACAAGCAGCATATCATGATGTTTCGTTCTACCTGCGCGCTTCTCACTTTAAAAAATTAGAGACGATTCTTAAAGATCCGGAAGCTACAGATAATGACCGTTTTGTTGCTTATACGATGTTGTTAAATCAAATGGTAACGGCTGCGGGCGAATTGCCAACTTGCCAAGATACAGGTACCGCAATTTGTATGGCTAAAAAAGGGGAAGATGTTTACACAGGTGTTGATGATGCAGCATACATTTCAAAAGGAGTGTTCAATACTTTTCAAACGGACAATCTTCGTTTTTCTCAAATTGTTCCTCAAACAATGTTAGAAGAGAAAAATTCGGGAAATAATCTTCCTGCTCAAATTGATATTTATAGTGTAACAGGTAATAAATATGAATTCTTATTTATAACAAAAGGTGGGGGTTCAGCTAATAAAACATACTTGTATCAAATGACCAAGTCTTTATTGACAGAAGAAAACTTAACCAAATTTGTTAAGCAACATATTATGGATTTAGGAACTTCGGCGTGTCCTCCTTACCATTTAGCATTTGTTGTTGGCGGAACTTCAGCTGAAGCTAACTTAGCAACTGTAAAAAAGGCATCGGCAGGTTATCTGGATCACTTACCAACTGAAGGCAATGAAGGCGGCCAAGCTTTTCGTGACCTTGAATGGGAAGAAAAAATCACAAAGATTTGTCAGGAATGTGGAGTGGGAGCTCAATTTGGCGGTAAATATTTTGTGCATGATGTGCGCGTTATTCGTTTGCCGCGTCATGCTGCCTCTTGTCCTGTAGGTTTGGGTGTAAGTTGCAGTGCCGATCGCAATGTGAAAGGTAAAATTACTGAAGAAGGTATTTTTCTTGAAGAATTAGAAAAAAATCCAGGACAATTCTTACCAAAAGAAGCACCGCATTTAAAGGATGCTATTGAGTTAGATTTGGATCAACCAATGGATAAAATACGTGAGGAACTTTCAAAATATCCTGTAAAAACACGTTTCAACCTAAGAGGAACATTAATTGTTGCTCGTGATATGGCACACGCAAGAATTAGTGAAATGCTGGCAAATGGTGAAGAAATGCCACAATACTTTAAAGATCATCCTGTATATTATGCAGGACCTGCAAAAACACCTAAAGGAATGGCTTCTGGTAGCTTTGGGCCAACAACAGCAGGTCGTATGGATCCTTATGTAGATGCTTTTCAAAAAGTTGGTGGCAGTATGGTGATGGTGGCAAAAGGTAACCGCTCACAGCAAGTAACAGATGCTTGTAAAGCAAATGGTGGTTTTTACCTTGGTTCTATTGGAGGACCAGCAGCAATTTTAGCAAAAGAAAGTATTAAATCTGTTGAAGTGGTTGATTTCCCAGAATTAGGAATGGAAGCGGTTCGTAAGATTAGGATTGAAAACTTTCCTGCATTCTTATTGGTAGATGATAAGGGGAATGATTTCTTCGCAGAATTTAAATAGTCTATAAAACAAGATTTATAAATTAAAGACACTATAACTTTGTTTGGTGTCTTTTTTTGTTAAATAAGGCGCTGTTTTTTTAACTATAAAAAAATAAAATTTTTGTGATAAATTAAAAATAAACACTATTTTTGTAATTATTAAAAAACAACCTTAAAAAGTTATGGATTTATCGCAGTTTTCAGGATTTTTAGTTTTCTTAACCATTTTTACGATGGGGTTTTGGTTAATGATTTTTTTAATAACCTTTGTGGTGCCTTATTGGTTATTCGGGTATTTTAAAGAATCTTGGAAATACAGAAAAGAAGATAAAGCGGCAACGAGAAAAGAATAATATTTTAAAAAAATATATAAAAAAAGGCAATTGAAAAATTGCCTTTTTTTGTGTTTTATAGTGAATGTTTTAAGATTTAAAACATTCCTTCTTCACCGCCATTTTCTTCTCTTTGCTGTCTTTGCGGTTTCTTT
The DNA here is from genome assembly GCA_003516285.1 of Lutibacter sp. GTDB lineage: Bacteria > Bacteroidota > Bacteroidia > Flavobacteriales > Flavobacteriaceae > Lutibacter. Next base: position 18,627 of record DPCK01000043.1, read on the forward strand.
TTCTCGTTAAATCTATACGTAAAATTCAACATTACCTGTCTTTGTCTCCATTGAAATTCATTTACTGAAATTGTAGTAGGAGAAGAGATTGATGGAGAATAATTGGTTGAATTTCGTTTTCTTGAATTAAATAAATCGCTGACATTTAAGGCGAGTGTTCCTTTTTCTTTTAAAATGTCTTTGCTGAAGGCCAAATTTACATTGTACATTCCTTTTATTTTGGCTGTTGCAGATTCTGAAGGACCCATATACATACCGCTGGTTTGCCAATCTATGCCGCCAGGTAAAGAAATCCGTGATTCCAATCTGGTAAACCAACTTACATTTTCTTTATCATAATTTACGCCATTGAAATCTCCATCGGTCACCGATTTAAAAAAGTTGAAACTATTGGTGATTTTCCACCATTTAATTGGATTGTAATTGGCCGTAAATTCAAAACCATAGCGATCTTGTGAACTCAAATTTATTGGGTTCATTATTATTACTGGGGTAGGAACGCCATTAACCTCTCTAATTTCATCATTTTGCGCCATTTCAATATTGTTAATGGCATGTTGGTAATAAAGGGAAGAGTTCAACGTTAATTTTTCCCATTTTTTTAGATAACCTAAATCAAAGGAATTGGTGTATGTAGGGTCTAAATTAACATTGCCTTTTCTGATAAATGTTAGGCTGGTACGTGATTCAAAAGGATTTAAAAACCAGTGACCAGGACGTCGTAATCTTCTGCTGTAACCCAATGTAAGGCTTTCTCCTTCGCTAAATTCCAAGCCTAAATTAACGGTTGGAAAAAATTCAGTCCAATTTTTGTCATAATTTTCATTGGTTTGAAGAAGATTAATTTTCCTGTCGGTGTTTTCCATTCTTAAACCCAATAAATATGAAAATTTATTTACTTTATTTCCGTATTGAGAATAAAGGGAATAAATATTTTGCTCAAAATCTAAGTTGTTTGAAAAATTGGTTTTATTTACGAATTGGTTTGTTGATGAATCATATTCTTCAACCAAATAATCAGATGATAATTTATTTAAATTGGTGTTAAAGCCAAATTCAAATTGAGAATTTTCGCCAATTGGTAAAACATAATCACCTTTAATTAATACATCTTTTGAGTTATTATCGGTTGAATTTCTTTCTGGATTCGTGTCGGAAATTAATGCGCTATTATTTTCAATGCTTTCTTCATATTGAAAATCTAACGTTAATTTATGTCCGTTTTTATCAAAATCGTGCATAAAGTTGAAAGAATACTCTGTGGTTTTGTCTTTTTCATTTTCAACTTCAACCCTATAACCAGTACCTGTCAATATTTTATTTTCATCATATTCCTTACTTATATTTGTTGAAATATCTTCACCATCAGATTCACGATATAAAATGGTTCCGGTCAAAGATGTTTTATCTGTCAAAAAATATTCTGTCCCAAATCGGGCATTGTAGCCGTCATTTTTTCGATCATATTCCCTTCTTTCATTTCTAAAGTCTGGCGTGAATTCAGAAGGGTTTAAATAGGTCACATCGCTTTTTGAGTTTCCGGGAGCATTTCTGTAATTATAACCACCGCTTCCAAAAAAATTCGCTTTGTTTGTTCTGTAATTTAAATTGGCCGCTAAACCATAATTATCTGGAATTCCTGCGGAAGCAGAAACAGAACCATTAAATCCATTCGCTTTTCCTTTTCTAAGGATAATATTTAAGATACCTGCAGTTCCTTCTGCATCGTAACGCGCAGACGGACTTGTAATAACTTCCACTTTTTCAATGGCGTCTGCCGGCAATTGACGTAAGGCGTCTGTGCTGCTCATTCCAACCAAACCGGAAGGTTTTCCATTGATTAAAATCCGCACGTTTTCATTGCCTCTCAAACTAACTTTTCCTTCCACATCTACAGAAACTGAAGGCACATTGTCCAAAACATCGCTTGCAGTTCCGCCTTTTACGGTCATATCTTTACCAACGTTGTATATTTTTTTGTCCAGTCTAATTTCTACGGTGCTTTTCTCGGCAACCACCACAACTTCATTTAAGGTTTGGGCATCAACTTCCAAAGTAATTGTTCCTAAATCGGTATTTCCGGAAATTTCTTTGCTTTTGAATGTTTTTGTTTTAAAGGAAATAAATTCAATGGAAATATCATAAACACCTTTTACAACTTGAATGTTAAATTCTCCTTTAGTATCTGTAATTCCGCCAGTTATGATTTTGCCATCTAAAGATTTGATAACGATGGTGGCATATTCTAAAGGCTGTTTAGTGTCCTTATCAATTACTTTGCCGGTTAAACTAATTTTTTCAAGAGGATCGTTATTTGCTGCTCCTAAACTTAAAGTGATGATACTTAATATAAATAGAAATACAATTTTTTTCATTTATGATTTGTTGGTTATTTTGTGAAGCAAAGATACTAGTTGCCCAATTACTTTTATGTTAACTAGTGTTAACGACTGTGAAGCGTATTGAAAAAATTCAGTATTAAATATTTGGCATTTATGCAATTTATAAACTATTGATTATAAATATATTAAAAACAAAAACGCTAAATAAAGAATAAAGTCTGTTTAAATTATTAATCATCTGAAAGTGTTAAGAAACTCATAAAATTTATAAAATGGATTTTATCAGTTCGGGCGGACGTCCTATCACAGCTTTATTATTGTTAATAACGATAGGTCTTTCAATGAGTTTTGGATTTTGAATCATTGCAGCGATGATTTCTGAATCCGACAGGATTTTACCTTTGTAATTTTCTTTCCAGATGACTTCATTTTTTCGAACCAAATCAATGGGAGGAATGCCCAATAATTTTATAATATCAGTTAATTCGGCTGTTGAAAGCGGATTTTCCAGATAATTGACAATTTCAAATGTCAGTTTAGATTCCTGCAAAATAGCCAAACCTTCCCGGCTTTTTCCGCAACGCGNNAGCAAAATGGTTCGGTATTTATCTTCTATCAAACTTTTTGAGAAATAATTAGTGTCAAATCGGTCTCTGGCTGTTTTATTTGATTTAAAAATATCATTAACCGTTAAACTGATGGAAGCATCATTATTAGAAAAGTCTTTATTGATAGCGGCGCTAGCATAGGTAAATTCTTTTCTCGTTGAATAGGCGCCTTTGGATATTAAAAAATGTTTTGCATTTACCTGAAAATCAAATGCTTTGGGTATTTTTAATTGTGTCAATAAACTGAAAGAACCATTAAAGCTTGCGTGATTGTAATTTTTAACAATGGTTTCATTGGCTAAATTTACCGTTTCATAAATTCCGGATTGGTCAAAATTGTAAAGATTTATATTTCCGGTAAAGCTTAAAATTTTTGCAGGTTTATAATTTGTGGTCATATCGATACCATAATAATCTACTTTCCCAACATTAACCGGAGTCGTGATAATTTGATTTATCCCATTTATTTGTTCGCCGGTTTCATAGGTCACATTTTCCCAATAATTATTAAACCTCTGAAAAAACAAGGAGGATGAAAACATGATTTTATTGCCATTGTACAGATATCCTAAATTTGAGGCATCAATATAAATTGGGTTTAAGGCCGGATTTCCAATATAAGAGGATGTCTCGCTATATTTTTGCTCAAAAGGCTGAAGTTGGCTATAAAGCGGTGAATTCATTTTTTTGGAATAACTTAAGCTTAAACTTTTTGAATCGCTTAGTGTATATTTTAAATAAACAGTTGGAAAAATTTTATCAAAATTGTTTATTTGGGTGGTGTTTAAATATAAATAATCGGCTTTCAATTCCAAAAATTCAGCCCTGATGCCCAATCCATAATAAAATTTATCACCTTCATTTTCAAATTCAACATACACGGCGTTCAAATTTTCGGAATAATCAATATTGCGATCTTCAGTAATGCTGGAATACCTAAAAGGCACTTTTCCAATATTTCCTTTATAACCTACATAAAAGGCAGAAGTTTTACCGATTGGATTGGTGAAATTTATTTCAAACGAAGTGTTCTGTAGTTTGTTTTTTTCGGTATAGGTTTCGTTGGTGAATGCTGCATTTGTGTTTGAGATTTCATTGCCAATGGCATCGGTATCTTTAGAATATAAAATGCTGGAAGTTAGCTGCTGGCCTTCTTTTTTAAAATTGTGTTCAAAATCAACCACAAATTCAAACAATTCATTATCCAATTTTCCATTATGTGTTCTGTTATTGGTTGCTGTAAGTACTTTTGAGGCATTAAAAATATTTGAAGACGTAAATGTGTTATTTTTGTTAATGATATTTTGAAAATTAACGCTTGTTGAAAGCGTTGTACTTTTAGATAAATAGAAATCGGCACCTATAGTTCCATAAAAAGCATCTTTTTTACTGTTAAATTCGCTGTTTTCATTCAAAAATGACGTTGTGACATTGTTCGCAAAATATTCATTTTCATAAGATGCTTCGGTAACCGGATTGTTGTGATTAAAAGAAGTATTGATAAAGAAGTTTAGGTTTTTGGATTTATTGTTTAAAGTAATTAATCCGCCGTAATAATCTTTATAACCGCCTGTCGCGGTTAAAGATGCGTTTAAACCTTCGTCTTTTCCCTTTTTTAGAATGATATTGATAATCCTTAACGCAGAGGCATCGTACTTTGCGCCAGGGTTTGATATGACTTCAATTTTTTCAATGGAACCTGCCGGCAAAGATTTTAAAGCCGCAGTTTTGGACAAGGATGAAATTTTGCCATTAATCATCACTTGCACGCTTCCTTGGCCTTGCACAGTGATACCGCCATCTGGGTCAACGCTTACGGACGGAATGTTGTTTAAAATATCTGTGGCTACACCACTATTTGATGCCACGTTTTTATCCACATTAAACACAATTTTATTGGATTTAATGTCCACAGTTTTCTTACCGCCAACAATTTCAACTTCATTTAATATTTGAGTATCCAACTCCAATTCAATCACGCCTAAATTTAAATTTCGATTTATTTCGGAAATGTTCAGAACTTTTGTTTCATAGGAATTAAATTCCACAGAAACGCGATAGGTTTCTTGTTCAACATCAATGGAAAAATTCCCCTTTTGGTTGGTAATTCCTCCAAATTTTATGAGATTGGAATCGATGCTTTTAAAAATAATGGTGGCGTCTTCCAAAGGTTTTTTTGTGGTGGCGTCAATTATTTTGCCAGATATGGTATAAGTGGGGTTATTATTCGATTGGCTAAAACTGAGTAATGGGGTTAATATTATTAGCGCTAATAATAGTGTTCTCATAGAAAATAACTTATTTTAAAATTCATAGCTTTTTTAATCGTTAATTTAACGATTAGCATCGTTTTTCATAAAGGTAAAAATACACATTAATGTCAATAAACAACACTTTATCCAATGAAAATTGCGGTTTGTTATGGAAAACTTAGAATAAATATCAAAATATTAGAATATCAGTTTAAAGGAATGAAATTCTTTCAGCAGTTGTTGCGTCGATTTATAATGAATTCCGTGTAAATTTAAAGCTTTTGCAGCGATCACATTTTCCTCATTGTCATCAATAAAAATAGTTTTTTCTGGATTTATTTGAAATCGATTAAGAATTAATTCATAAATTTTTGGATATGGTTTTCGCATTTTTTCTTTTCCGGAAACAACCACGCCATCAAAATATTGAAAGAACGGAAACAATTCCAATGCCAATTCCCATTTTTCGGCGCTCCAGTTTGTGAGCGCATAAATTTTATAATTCCCTGAGGCCTTTAAGGATTTGAACAATGCAACATTTTCATCAAGGGGTCCAGAAAACATTTGGTGCCATTGGTTGTAGAATAAGCGAATTAGATCTTCGTGTTCGGGAAATTCGGCAATTTTTAAAGCTTCGCCTTCTTCAATGGTTCTGCCGCCATCTTGTTCTGCATTCCAAGAACTTGTGCATACATTGTTTAAAAACCATTGCACTTTTTTCTCGTTGCCGTTAAACACTTTTCTGTACAAATATTCAGGTTTCCAGTCCACCAACACGCCTCCTAAATCGAAGATAATGGTATCAATATTACATTTCATTTTTAGTTTCTTTTTGTCCTTGTTGCATTAAATAGGCTTTTATAAAACCGTCTAAATTGCCGTTTAAAACAGCTTCTGCATTTCCTGTTTCATAGCCGGTTCTCACATCTTTCACCAATTTATAAGGATGCAAAACATAGTTTCTGATTTGCGACCCAAATTCAATTTTCATTTTTCCGGCTTCAATATCGCTTCTGGCTTCTTGTTGTTTTTTTAATTCAATTTCATACAATTGCGATTTTAGCATTTGAAGGGCACGTTCTCTGTTTTCGTGTTGTGAGCGTGTTTCCGAACAGGATAATTGTATGCCTGTAGGTTTGTGTGTAAGTTGCACTTTTGTTTCTACTTTATTCACATTTTGGCCTCCCGCACCACTGGAGCGTGAAGTTATAATTTCAATATCAGCAGGATTTATTTCTATTTCAATGCTGTCATCAACCAATGGATAAACATACACCGATGCAAATGAAGTATGGCGTTTTGCATTGCTGTCAAATGGCGAAATCCGAACCAATCTGTGCACCCCGTTTTCTCCTTTTAAATAACCAAAAGCAAATTCACCTTCAATTTCTATGGTGACTGTTTTAATTCCGGCGACATCGCCTTCCTGAAAATTCAGTTCTTTGACTTTATATTTTTTGCTTTCTGCCCACATTAAATACATACGCATCAACATTTGCGCCCAATCACAACTTTCCGTACCGCCCGCTCCTGCGGTAATTTGCAGCACAGCGCTTAAATTATCGCCTTCATCGGACAACATATTTTTAAATTCCAGATCTTCCAGCAAAGAAATTGTGGTTTCATATTGCTGTTCAACTTCTTTATCGCTCACTTCGCCTTCCGCATAAAAATCGAGTAAAACGGAAACTTCATCAAAATTGGTCAATATTTGCTCAAAATCCTCCACCCATTTTTTTTTGAATCGAAGGTTTCTCATGACAATTTCAGCCTCTTTCGGATTGTTCCAAAAAGCCGGATTTGCAGTCAGTTCTTCCTCATTCGAAATTTCAATGGCTTTCTTGTCAATTTCAAGGTATGTTTTTAACCTGCTGATGCGTTCCTGTAATTTATTGATATGTTCGTCTGTGATCATTATTTTATTTAGAACTACAAAAATACCTTTTCATTTTTAAACTTTGCAAATAAATTTGATTCGCTATATTTCAATCAAACTAATTAGGTATTTTTGGTAAAATCTTTTTTCTTCTGAAAAGACTGAAATTATGGATTTAATGTAGAATTGCAGATTTTATAAAAATTAAATTTATGAGGTATTTATTATATTTTATTGTCGTCGTGTTTTTCCAAAATGCAGGAGCTCAAAATTTTCAGAAAACTAAGGGAATGGAACATTATAAAGGCTATTTCAATTTTTATTATGACGTTTCATCAGATAAAATATATTTAGAAGTTAATAAGTTAAATGAAGAATTTTTATATGTAAATGCTCTTGCGGCAGGTGTTGGCTCTAATGATATTGGGTTAGATAGAGGACAATTGGGAGAAACAGCCGTTGTTAAGTTTATAAAAGCCGGGAATAAATTATTGTTAATTCAGCCCAATTTAAATTATAGGGCAATAACTGCTAATATTGAAGAAATAAAATCTGTGGAAGAAGCTTTTGCACAATCGGTTTTATTTGGATTTCCTATAGAAGAGCAACAGAATGAGCACTTTTTAATTGATGTTTCTTCGTTTTTTTTGGGTGATGCGCACGGAGTTTTAAAAAGATTAAAAGATACTAAACAAGGAACATATAAATTAGATTTAAGTAAAAGTGCTTTTTATTTGGAACGAACCAAAGCTTTTCCAAAAAATGTTGAATTTGAAACCTTGTTAACCTTTCAAGGGGATGCAGAAGGGGAGTATATTAAAAGTGTGGCGCCAAATTCTTCTTTGATAACTGTTCGTCAACATCACTCATTTATTGAATTGCCCGACCATAATTATAAAAAAAGACGTTTTGATACACGTTCCGGTTCTAATGGCATTTCATATTTAGATTACGCAACTCCTATTGAATCATCAATTAAAAAGCAATTTATAATTAGACACAGATTAGAGAAAAAAAATCCTGAATTGGCTATAAGTGAACCTAAAGAACCAATAATTTATTATTTGGACCGAGGAGCTCCGGAACCTGTTAAATCTGCGTTGTTAGAGGGGGGAAGCTGGTGGAATGAAGCATTCGAATCTATTGGCTATAAAGATGCTTTTCAAATTAAAATTTTGCCGGAGGGAGTTGATCCATTAGATATTCGCTACAATGTAATTCAATGGGTTCATAGATCTACCAGGGGTTGGTCTTATGGCGCAACCATTGTTGATCCCAGAACCGGTGAAATATTAAAAGGACACGTGAGTTTGGGCTCTTTAAGAATTCGTCAAGATTATTTAATTGCTCAGGCTCTGCTTGGTGTAACTGAGAAAATGGGAGATGAAAATCCATTGTTACAAATGGCCTTAGCAAGAATTAGACAATTATCAACCCATGAAATTGGTCATACGCTTGGTTTTACCCACAATTTTGCATCAAGTTACAATAACAGGGCTTCTGTAATGGATTATCCACACCCGTTTGTGAAATTAACCGATGGAAATATAGATTTGTCGCAAGCTTATTCAACGGGAGTCGGGGAGTGGGATAAAGCTATTGTTGCATATTCTTATCAGGATTTTCCTAAGCAAATTGACGAACAATCAGCTCTAAATGAAATAATTCAAATTTCCATTGACAAAGGATTAAAATTTATAACCGATAGCGATACACGTGCGCCGGGTGGCGCTCATATATATGCTCATCTATGGGATAACGGAACTGATCCGGCAAAGGAATTAGAGAGGATTTTAAAAATAAGGGCAATAGCAATCAGTAATTTTTCTGCCAATAATATTAAAGATAATGAACCTTATACAGTTTTGGAAGATGTTTTTGTTCCGCTCTATTTTTTTCATAGATATCAAGCAGAAGCTGCCGCTAAAATGATTGGAGGGATGGAATATTCTTATGCAGTTAAAGGCGATGGACAAACTATTGTTAAACCAATAGATCCAAAAATTGAGCGAGAAGCATTACAAAGTTTACTGAATTCATTTAGTGTGGAAACTTTAAAGATTCCTTCAGAAATTGTTGCGTTATTTCCTCCAAGAGCTTATGGTTATGAGAGAGGAAGGGAAACATTTAGTTCAGAAAACGGTGTTGCTTTTGATGCTTTAAATGCCGCGTCAACAGCTGCCGAACTAGTTGTGGAATTGTTATTTCATCCGGAAAGAGCCTCTAGAATGGTTCAGCAAAAAGCATTATTTAACAATCAGTTAGGTTTAAATGAATTGATAGATTATGTGATTGATTCAACATTTAAAAAGAATCATTCAAACATTTATGATAATGAAATTCAGCAAAGTATAAATAATGTGGTTTTACTACAATTATTAAATTTGGCCTGCAACAACAAAGCGAGTTTTCAGGCAAATTCAATCGCATTGTCAAAAGTAAATGAACTAAGAAATTGGTTGAAAAATTCCAATTTGAAAGGAATAAATTTAATGTATGGTAATGGTTATGCCAATATGATTGATAATTTTTTAAAATCGCCAAACCAGTTTAAAATGGAATCAATACCAAAAATACCTGATGGTTCCCCCATCGGAAGTTTGGACTGTGATTATAGTTTCTAAATGTGTACGTATTCAATATAAATTAATAAATCTCAAATTAAAATCATGCAAATAAATTTAATAAGCGACACCGTTACCAAGCCCACCAAAGGAATGCTAAAAGCAATGATGGAGGCCGAAGTTGGTGACGATGTTTTTAAAACCGACCCAACAGTCAATAAATTACAGGTAAAAATTGCAAAAATGTTTGGCATGGAAGATGCCTTATTTTTTCCCTCGGGCACCATGGCAAACCAAACTGCGATTAAACTTCACACGCAGCCCGGCGATAAAATGTTTTGCGATAAATGGGCACATGTCTATAATTTTGAAGGTGGCGGCGCTGCAGCCAATTCCGGAGTTACCTCACATTTAATTGATGGCGATCGCGGAATGTTTACCGCAAATCAATTGCTTGAGGCCGTTTCTGGGAGAATTGACATTCATGTTCCTTGGTCCAGGTTAACGGTTATTGAAAACACCACCAATAAAGGTGGCGGCGCTTGTTGGGATTATGAAGAGTTATTGAAAATAAAGAAAATTTGCACCGCGCATAATTTGGCATTTCATATGGATGGAGCCCGTATATTTAATGCTTTGGTCGCTAAAAATGAAACACCGAAACAATATGGAGAAATATTTGATACCATTTCGGTTTGTTTGTCCAAAGGTTTGGGCGCTCCGGTTGGTTCTGTCTTGTTAGGTTCTAAACTTCATATCGAAAAAGCCTTAAGAATTCGAAAATTGTTTGGTGGCGCTATGCGTCAGGTCGGCTATTTGGCGGCTGCCGGAATTTATGCGTTGGACAATCATATCGACCGTTTGGCAATCGACCATACCCGCGCTAAAGTGATTGGCGTTGCGCTTCAAAATTGTAAATTGGTTAAATATGTGGAGCCTATTGAAACCAATATCGTTATTTTTAACGTGATCGATTCCATCAATGAAGAAGATTTTGTGAACCGTTTAAAAAAAGCCGGAATTTCATTGATTTCTATGGGACAAGGTAAATTGCGCATGGTTACCCATTTAGATTTTACCGAAGAAATGCTTGAAATGCTGGTAAGCACTTTAGAGAATATTTAATCAAAACAACAAATTATAAAGACAAAAGTAAATAATCACTATTTTGGCGTTACCACAAGGGTCAGGCTTTTTATTGCAATCTTTTTATGGGTGAAAAACCCATAAAATGAATTTGTTTATCCTGAGGGGAGTCGAAGGGCAATCATTAAAGCAAATTGAATTGCGACCTTTGCGTTCTTAGCGGTTAAATGCAAAATTCGATTGAATTTTATAGTTTAAAATAGCAAACATTAGTTAAGTATTTTTAAAAATATAATCTGGTATAAAAATGAAAACATTAAAATTTACAATAATTGTGCTTTTTTTGGCCATCAGCACCAACGGATTTTCGCAATCTGAAATAGAAAGAATATTGTCTGAAATTACTGTGGAACCTTCTGCGGAACGCATCGAAAAAGACATCATAAAATTAGTAAGTTTTGGAACACGTCACACGTTGTCCGACACTATTTCTAAAACCAGGGGAATTGGCGCTGCACGCCGTTGGGTTAAATCAAGTTTTGATGAAGTGTCTAAAAATTGCAATAACTGTTTGGAAGTAAGTTATTTGGGTGATTTGGTGAAAGCCGACGGAAGCCGCATTGTTACAGACACCAAAGTGGTGAATGTGATGGCAATTCAACGCGGAACAACGTACCCAAACCGTTATGTAATTATGTCGGGCGATATTGATTCCCGGGTTTCTGATTCCAATAATTTTATGTCAGATTCACCCGGCGCAAACGACAACGCAACCGGATTGGCCGGAACCATTGAAGCTGCACGTGTTTTGAGCAAATATAAATTTCCTGTTTCCATTATTTATGTGGGTTTGTCGGGTGAAGAACAAGGTTTGTATGGCGGAAAAATTATGGCAAAATATGCAAAAGAAAATAATTGGGACATTATCGCTGTTTTAAACAATGATATGATTGGAAATATTGAGGGAATTGATGGTGTTATTGACAACAGTACTTTCAGGGTTTTTTCTGAAGCCATTTCTGTACAAACCACTGAAAAAGAGCGCAACAGTATGCGTTTTTATGGCGGTGAAGTAGACGGGACTTCCCGACAATTGGCGCGTTATATTGACAAACTCACAGAAAAATATATGACCAATTTAGACGCGATAATGATTTACAGACTGGACAGATTTGGGCGCGGAGGACATCACCGTCCTTTTAATGATGAAGGTTTTACGGGAGTCAGAATTATGGAAACACACGAAAATTACAACCGCCAACACCAGGATCTCAGAACTGAAAACGGCATTGAATTTGGAGATGTGCTCAAAGGCGTAAATTTTGACTATGCCGCAAAATTAACTGCGGTCAATTGCTTAACATTGGCTTCTTTGGCGGCAGCGCCATTAGAACCAAAAAATGTGATGATTGCTGGCGCTGTGGAGCCCTCAACCCGTTTAAAGTGGGATGATGTTGCCGATAAAAACAGCATTGGCTATAAAATATATTGGAGAGACACCACTTCGCCGCAATGGCAATACAGCCGATTTGTGGGCAAAACGACTGATTACACTTTAAAGAATATAGTTATTGATAATTTTTTATTTGGCGTGGTTAGTGTAGGAGCAAATGGCGCGGAAAGTTTGGTGCAGTTTCCAAGAAAATTAATTCCAAGCGGTATGTAATTATATCAAACAATTCCGACTTATTTAAAAATAGATAAAGGAGTGAAAAAAATAATATTAATATTTCTGGTTTTTGCAACAATAAATGTTGATGCACAATCCATACTAACAAAAAAATCGAAAATGTCAGATAAATTAGAAATCGCCACGTTGGCAAACGGTTGTTTTTGGTGTACTGAAGCCATTTTTCAGCGATTGAACGGCGTGGAAAAAGTAACATCGGGATATTCAGGGGGAAAAGTTAAAAATCCTGCATACAATGAAGTCACTTCAGGCGAAACAGGCCATGCGGAGGTGATACAAATTCAATTTAATCCTTCAGTAATCACTTTTCAGGAAATTTTGGAGGTGTTTTTTGCCACGCACGATCCAACAACTTTAAACAGACAGGGTTATGATGTTGGCACCCAATACCGATCCGCCATATTTTACCATTCAGCAGCACAAAAAGAAGTTGCGGAAGCATTTATTAAATCGTTGACCGACGCCAAAGTTTTTGATAAAAAAATCGTTACTGAAATTACTGCATTTGATGCTTTTTATGAAGCGGAAGCATACCATCAAAATTATTACAATAACAATAAAAATCAAGGTTATTGCGTGGCAGTCATCAATCCGAAATTGGATAAATTCATTAAAAAATATAAGGATAAGTTAAAAAAATAACTGGTTTTTAGTGTATTTTTTGAATAAAAAAAGGAACCATTAAATAGCAATAATTTTCAGCTGTAATTCGATTTGCGTTAGGGAGTGAAGTGAAAATACTTTTTTGAGTTTTTTCGAAAAAAAGATTGTAACGTAACGCCCGACCCGCCAGCTGGCGGGGAACGCCCAAATTTTAAACTTATTTTAATTGTATTGATATGAAAAATAATTAATGATGTCTAATAAGTACAAACTGCTATTGTTAAGTATTCTTTTTGATGGCGTGGGAATGCTATCTTTCACAATTCCGTTTATTGGAGAATTTTCAGATATTATTTGGGCGCCTTTATCGGCTTTTCTGATTTATAAAATGTACGGAGGAATTTTGGGAAAAGGCGTTGGAATTATCTCATTTGTCGAAGAAATAGGTATTTTCGGAACTGATTTTTTGCCCACATTTACCTTAACGTGGATTTACAAATACCTTACAAAAAAAGAAAAGTAGCTTAGGCTTCTTTAAAAAATCTTTTAAAACCCATTCTTGAAAGCGTTTTTTTAGAAAATGCTGAAAAGAATTTAAATTGTCCGAAAAGAAACCCAACCAATGGCAAAGTGAATTGATAAATCAAAAAGATCAACACAATTCTAACCGGCCAAAATAACCAAGGATTTGTGGTTTCTCTATCTAAACCTATTAAGTGAGTTAGTGGTTTTGCAACCCAGGCGGCAAATGAACCATTCACGGAAAAAACGATAATGATTAAGAGAACTTGAAAGTTTGACGTTAATCCCCAGCGTTGTTTTAATTTTTCCATTTATTTTATTTTCGGGGCAAAAATACATTTATATTTTTAAATAAATCTNNCACAAAATATAATGACAGAATTCTCGTTTTGATAATAATTTTAAACAGAAATATGTTCAACAGGATAATTTAAAAACTCAAAAATTATGAAGAAAATACTTTTTATGTCGGCTTTCTTAATAGCTACAATTTTTACTGTTAATGCCCAAGACATTGCCAGAAATGCACTGGGTGTGCGTTTGGGTGACAACGATGGTTTTGGGGGTGAAATATCTTATCAGCGTGAATTGGGTGAAATGACCCGATTGGAACTGGATTTGGGTTTTAGAAGCAATAAGTATTCAGACGCTTTTAAATTAACCGGAATCCACCAATGGGTTTGGAATATCGATGGCGGATTTAATTGGTATGCCGGTTTTGGCGCTGGAATTGGATCTTGGAGTCACGACAATAATTATATTGGAAATGATGATGAAGGCATATTTATAAATGCCGACGGAAATATAGGCATTGAATATGATTTTGACATTCCTTTGCTTATTTCATTGGATTTTAGACCCGAAATAGGTTTAATTGGAAATTATGGAAAAGACACTGATTTAGATATCGCACTTTCTTTGCGTTACCAATTTTAATCGATTAAATAGTCATAAAAAATGCGCCAGATGGCGCATTTTTTATTTATTGTCTTCAAATTTTTTTATCTTACCAAAAATTTTAAAACTTTTTGAATGAAAAAATTAGCATTGCACTGGCAAATATTGCTGGGAATGGTTTTGGGTGTTTTGGTAGGACTCATAATGACACAATTTGATGGAGGCAGTGAAATTGTCAGGGATTGGATAAAACCTTTTGGGACTATTTTTATCAATTCACTAAAACTTATTGCAGTGCCGTTAATTTTGGCTTCGCTTATAAAAGGAGTTTCCGATTTAAAGGATATTTCAAAATTGTCTAAAATGGGCGGAAGAACCATAGGCATTTATTTAATAACGACTGTAATTGCTGTTTCAATAGGATTGTTTTTGGTGAACATTATCAAACCTGGAAATTCAATTTCTGAGCAAACGCGACAGGAATTGGTTCAAAATTATAGTGGTGATACCGATAAATATAAAGAAGAAGCATTTAAACAAAAAGAAAGCGGACCATTGCAGGCATTGGTGGACATAGTTCCTGAAAATATTTTTGGGGCTGCAGGAGAAAACAAAAATATGCTTCAGGTTATCTTTTTTGCCATTTTTTTTGGGATAGGATTAATTTTAATTCCTGAAAAAAAATCAAAACCCGTAAAAAAATTCTTTGATGGATTTAATGAAGTCATTTTAAAAATGATCGATTTAATTATGCTCGCCGCGCCTTTTGGTGTTTTTGCGCTTTTGGCGGCTTTGGTGGTTGAATCGCCAAGCATAGATTTATTTAAGGCGCTTATTTGGTACGCTTTTACCGTTATTTTAGGTTTGGCATTAATGATTGCTTTTTACAATGTTATGGTATTATTGATTGCCAAAAAAAGTCCCTCGTACTTTTTTAAGGGAATTTCACCAGCGCAATTACTGGCATTTTCAACCAGCAGCAGTGCGGCAACGTTGCCGGTAACAATGGAAAGAGTTACAGAACATTTGGGCGTTGATGAAGAAGTGAGCAGCTTTGTGTTGCCAATTGGTGCCACCATTAATATGGACGGTACAAGTCTGTATCAGGCTGTGGCAGCTGTTTTTATCGCACAGGCTTTTGGAATGGACTTGTCTTTGGGTGTGCAATTGGGAATCATTGTTACCGCAACCTTGGCAAGTATCGGATCGGCGGCAGTGCCGGGCGCTGGAATGGTGATGTTGGTGATTGTTTTGGCGCAAGCCGGAATTCCGGAAGCTGGTTTGGCCTTAATTTTTGCTATTGACAGGCCGTTGGATATGTGCAGAACAACGGTTAACGTAACCGGAGACGCAACAGTCTCTATGATTGTTGCCAAATCACTGGATAAACTTCACGAACCTAAAGTAAAAGATTGGGACGATCATTATAAGGATTGACCTTATTTTCTGCTATTTTTTGCCTAAAATTTTATTAATGGATTGATGCGATTTAAACTGCATTTAAATTTTATTTTGTAATCCTGAATTCACTATATTTCGGGGATTTTTAAAATGGTAAAATGAAAAAAATAGCTTTGCACTGGCAAATATTGCTGGGTATGGTTTTGGGTGTTTTGGTCGGACTTATTATGACACAATTTGAGGGTGGCGGTCAATTGGTCAGGGATTGGATAAAACCTTTGGGCACCATTTTTATCAATTCATTAAAACTCATTGCAGTGCCGTTAATTTTGGCATCGCTGATAAAGGGTGTTTCCGATTTAAAGGATATTTCAAAACTTTCCAAAATGGGCGGGCGAACCATCGGAATTTATATAATTACCACCGTTATTGCAGTGTGTATTGGGTTATTGTTGGTTAACATTATTAAACCCGGAGCTTCTATTTCTGAAAATACCCGACAAGAATTGGTTCAAAACTATAGTGAAGATGCCAATAAATATAAAGAAGAAGCATCAAAACAAAAGGAAAGCGGGCCGCTTCAGGCATTGGTGGAAATTGTTCCGGATAATATTTTTGGCGCGGCTTCAGAAAACAAAAATATGCTTCAGGTGATATTTTTTGCCATCTTTTTTGGAGTTGGTTTAATTTTAATTCCTGAGAAAAAATCAAAACCGGTAAAAAAATTCTTTGATGGGTTTAATGAAGTCATTTTAAAAATGATTGATTTAATTATGCTCGCCGCTCCTTATGGCGTTTTCGCCCTGTTGGCTGCTTTGGTGGTTGAATCGCCAAGCCTGGATTTGTTTAAAGCCCTTATTTGGTATGCGTTTACTGTAGTTTTAGGTTTGTCGCTCATATTGGCTTTTTACACTGCGTTGGTATGGATAATCACAAAAAAAACGCCATCCTACTTTTTTAAAGGAATTTCTCCTGCGCAATTATTGGCATTTTCAACCAGCAGCAGTGCCGCAACGTTGCCGGTAACCATGGAAAGAGTTACAGAGCATTTGGGTGTTGATGAAGAAGTGAGCAGTTTTGTGTTGCCAATTGGCGCTACCATAAATATGGATGGCACAAGTCTGTACCAAGCTGTAGCAGCGGTTTTTATCGCCCAGGCTTTTGGAATGGAATTGTCTTTATCAGTACAATTGGGAATTATTGTTACCGCAACCTTGGCAAGTATTGGATCTGCTGCCGTGCCGGGAGCTGGAATGGTGATGTTGGTGATTGTTTTGGCGCAAGCCGGAATTCCCGAAGCAGGTTTGGCACTAATTTTTGCCATTGACCGGCCTTTGGATATGTGCCGAACAACCATAAATGTTACGGGAGATGCTGTGGTTTCAATGATTGTAGCAAAATCATTGGGGAAACTTGACAATCCTAAGGTAAAAGAATGGGATGACCATTATCCGAAAGCCTAATGATGCGCATTTAATCCAAAAATCTATTTTTTAATTTTGCGGAAGGAATTATACAATTTTCCCTTTTGCCAAACCATCTATAACGGTTTTTTGCAATTAAATCATAAATCCAGTCTCTAAAATTTTTCGGCAATATTAAAAATGCATAAAACAATTTAAATCCGCCATCTAATCGTTTGGCGATTTTGAGCGCTGCTGTTGATTTATCGTATAATTTTTGTCCCTCAACCAAAATTACTGTTTCTGAATCGAAATTTTTCAAATTGAAATGTAACAATATTTCTTTTGCGGCGTCTGATTGAAATGAAGCAAATAAAAATTGTGCTTTTTTGTCGTGTTTGATCACAAAATTTACTGATGCATTGCAAAGGTTACAAACACCGTCAAAAAGAATAATTGATTTGTTTTCAAGATTGTCCATAAAGCAAAATTATTGATTTAAAATGAAAGTATCTTTTAACTTAATATTAATAATCACGCCCAAAAACAATTTTTAAATTTGTTAAAACACTGACCAAATGATTAAAATTGAAAAACTTCATAAATCTTATCCAATAGGAAAAGGTTCCCTCCATGTATTAAAAGGTTTGGATTTACATATTAAAGAAGGTGAATTTGTATCGATAATGGGCTCTTCCGGTTCCGGAAAATCGACATTGTTAAATATAGTTGGTTTATTGGACAACCACGATACTGGAAATTATTATTTAAACGGACAATTAATTGAAAATTTAGATGAGAAAAAAGCGGCAATTCTCAGAAATAAGTTTTTGGGTTTCGTATTTCAATCGTTTAATCTGATCAATTATAAAAGTGCCTTGGAAAATGTTGCCTTGCCCTTGTATTATCAAGGAATTGGCAGAAAAGAAAGAAATAAAATCGCTTTACAATATTTAGACAAAGTAGGCATAAAAGACAGGGCAGAACATTTGCCGAGTGAACTATCAGGAGGTGAAAAACAACGTGTTGCCATCGCACGCGCTTTGGTTACAAATCCGAAAGTAGTGTTGGCCGATGAGCCAACCGGTGCTTTGGATTCTGCAACCACACATTCTGTAATGGAATTGCTGAAAGAAATCAATCGAGAAGGAATGACTGTTTTTGTAATTACGCACGAAGAGGATGTTGCAGCAGAAACAGACAGAATTGTACGATTAAAAGATGGTATCATAATAAGTGATGAAAAAGTTCAAAAAAAAAGCAACCGAAAAAGCTATGTTTGATTTAGACCGTTGGCAGGAAATTTTTCAGACAATCAGTAAAAACAAATTAAGAACGCTTCTTTCTGGTTTTACTATTGCATTTGCCATTTTATTGTTTACGCTGCTATTTGGCATAGGAAATGGTTTGAAACACACTTTTGAAAAACAATTTGCAGGAGATTCCCAAAATTCAATCTATATAAGATCGGGAAATACCACAAAACCTTATAAAGGTTTGCAAAGCGGAAGACAAATCCAATTCAGAAATGACGATTCTAAATTTATCAATGAAAAGTTTGAAGATGATATTCAGTTTTTTAGTCCGAATATAGAACGATTTGCCCAGGCATCCTACAAAGGAGAACAAAATCAATACACCGTAAGAGGCGTTTATCCTGATTATCTTCCGCTGGAATCGGCTGTGATTGAAAAAGGAAGATTTTTAAGTGTGTTGGACATCAAAAACAAAGTAAAAGCGATTGCGATAGGAAGATTGGTTGAAAAAGATTTATTCGGAAATTTGTCGGCATTGGGAAAAAATATTGTGCTTGATGGACTTTCTTATAAAGTGGTTGGTGTTTTTAGCGATCCGGGAGGCGATAATGATGAACGATTTATATATGCGCCTTTTACAACCTTGCAGGGAATTTATATGCCCAATGATGAATTGGATAGGTTTGGCTTAACCTTCAATCCGAAATTAAGTAATGATGAAGCCATTGCATTTTCAAATTTATTGACACAAGTCCTTAAAGAAAAACACAAAGTTGACCCTCGAGACCAATCGGCCATACGCGTTCAGAATTATGCAGAAGGCGCCAAAAACGTGCAACAATTTATGGGCGTTTTAAATATCATCATCCTTTTCATTGGAATAGGAACTTTGATTGCCGGGGTTATCGGTATCAGTAATATTATGGTGTACATCGTAAAAGAACGGACCAAAGAATTGGGCATCAGAAAAGCATTGGGCGCAACCCCAAATTCTATTATTGGGATGATTATGATGGAATCCATTTTTATTACTGCTTTGGCGGGTTACACAGGTTTATTAATCGGTGTATTTGCTTTAAAGGGATTGGGAGACAGTTTGGAAAAGTACTTCATTTTGAATCCGAGTGTAGAAACTTATGTGGTTGTAGGCGCAACAATTGTGCTAATTGTTGCAGGAACCATTGCAGGATATATTCCAGCAAAAAGAGCGGCAAGCATCAAACCAATAGTAGCATTAAACGACGAGTAATATGATAAAATTTTTATTTGACACAGATACTTGGCAGGAAATATACAGCAGTATTCGCAAAAATAAAACACGTACCGCAATTACCATTATTGGCGTTATGTGGGGTATTTTTTTATTGGTTGTTTTATTGGGCGCCGCAAAAGGCGTCGAAAATAATTTTAATAGGTTATTTGGCGATTTTGCGACAAACAGTGTATTTGTCTGGGCCCAACAAACGAGCAAACCTTTTAAAGGTTTTCAAGAAGGGAAATCACTGACCCTAAAAATGTCAGATTTGGAGAGTATCAAAAAAGAAATTCCGGGGTTGGAATTCGTGGTGCCGCGGCTTCAAGATCAAGCCTTGGCCGTCAATGATTTTAAATCGGGAAGATTCGGCGTTTTTGGTGATTATCCGGAGCTTGATGAAGTTCAGAAAATGGATATGGTTTATGGAAGGTTTATCAACCACAACGATATTATAGAGAAGAAAAAAGTATGTGTGATTGAAGAAGAAATTTACAAGCAGCTTTTCGATAAAGATGTTCAGCCTATAGGAACTTATATTAAAATAAACAACATCAATTATAAGGTCATAGGAATGTATAAAAAGGGACAGATTGGCAGTGGTGGTCCACAAGGAAATATTCACATTCCTTTTACCACATTTCAACAAGTATATAACAGAGGAGAAGATGTTGGTTGGATGATGATTACCGGGAAACCAGGGTTTGACATTACACAAATTGAAGCAGATGTGAAGTTATTGCTTAAAAATTTGCATAAAGTACATCCGGAAGATGATAGGGCATTCGGTAGTTTTAACTTAGGAAAAGAAATCGCAAAAGTGACGGGCTTTTTAACCGGAATGCAGTTTTTAACTTGGTTTGTGGGCATTGCAACACTAATTGCAGGTGTATTTGCAATCGGAAATATTTTGTTGATCACCGTTAAAGAACGCACAAAAGAAATTGGCATCAGACGTGCTTTAGGCGCAAAACCTTGGGAAATAAAACGACAAATAATTTTGGAATCTGTTTTTTTAACCAGTATCGCAGGCTCACTGGGAATCATTTCCGGAGGCATTGTTTTAATGATTATTGATGTCACTTTAGGAAAGGGCGATGAACCAGCTTTAACAAACCCAACGGTTGATATTCCCGTAATTTTAATTGCGGCCGCAACTTTGGTCATATTAGGAACTTTAATCGGGTTGATTCCTGCGCATACTGCTGTAAGCATACGGCCTATTGAAGCATTAAGAGAAGAATAAATTCATTGACAATTAACAATTAAATAAAATAAAATAAACTGAAAATCAATCACTAATGAAAAAAACTATAATTTTTGGAGCCATAGGAGTAGCACTTATCGCTGTTTTGGCTTGGTTTGGGGCAAAAAACAGCAAATCTCCCATTGAGTATGAAACAGAAAAAGCATTTATAACCAATATTGTCAGAAAAACAGTGGCTACAGGAAAAGTAATTCCTTTGGAAGAAGTAGAACTAAAACCAAAAGTTTCGGGAATTATTGATCGTATTTATGTGGAAGAAGGCGCAAAAGTTAAGGTTGGCGACTTAATTGCCACCATTAGGGTGGTGCCAAATGTACAATCCTTAAATAGCGCCCAAGGCAATGTGAGAACGGCTCAATTGCGTTATAACAATACCAAAACTTTATACGAACGAAATAAAGGCCTTTTTGAAAAAGGGGTGATTTCTAAACAAGAATTTGAAGCAACGGAATTAAACTTCAATAGTGCAAAAGCTGAATTAAACAATGCCCAAAATAATTTGGATATTATTAAAAAGGGTTCAGCCGCCGGAATGGGAGAAACAGCGAATACTTATGTGAAAGCTGAAATTTCTGGAACTGTATTGGAAATTCCGGTGCGAATAGGAAATCAGGTGATTGAGAGCAATACTTTTAATGCAGGAACTACCATTGCAACCATTGCTGATATGACAAAAATGATTTTTGAAGGCAGGGTTGATGAAGCTGAAGTGGGGAAAATTAAAAAGGGTACCGTTTTGGAAGTTTCATTGGGTGCCATTGAAAAGAAAAAATATCCGGCAAAATTGAATTTTATCGCGCCAAAAGGAACAGAAGAAAATGGCGCAGTGCAATTTAAAATTAAAGGCGACGTCACTTTGGATGATGAATTTTTTGTGAGAGCGGGCTATAGCGCAAATGCCGATATCGTTTTGGAAAAGAAAGACAGTGTGCTTTCCATAAAAGAAGCCTTGTTGCAATTTGATAAAAAAACCGAAAAACCTTATGTTGAAGTTAAAGTTGGCGATCAAAAATTTGAAAGAAGAGACGTGGATCTTGGTATTTCAGATGGTGTTAACGTAGAAATTTTATCGGGTGTAACTATCAAAGATGACATAAAAATTTGGAATAAAACTTCTGAAAAAGAGGATGAAGAAAAAGAAAATAATTAAAAATCAATTTTACTGCAAATTTAAAAGCGTTTTAATTTATTTTAAAACGCTTTTTTTGTAAATTTATCGGACAAGTTTTATCAACAGTTTTTTTTACGCAATTTCTATGATTTTTATCAATAGAAAATCAAAAGAAAATGACGAATTTTAGCCTAATATAAATTAAAACCGATTCGAAAATGGAAAGTCAGTTAGTATTCTTAAGTGATCTGAACTTCAACCTGGATGTTTGGAAAAGAGAGTTGAAGTTTCAAGAAAGTGAAATGGATTATTTTGAAGAAAAGTTAGAGCATATTGTGATGCGGAATCCGGGCACTGATGTTCTGGTTCAATTAGAAGGTTTTCAAAATAAAATAATCCGTGAACGAGAAGTTATGGGTCATTTAAGGCATAGAATTAGAATGAAAAGGAGAGAATTGGCACATCAAGGTAAAATAGAAAAAAATAATGAGGCGCAATATCACGAAAAACAGGTTTTGTTAAAAGATGAAATGAAAACATTTGTGAATATGCATTACCAGCTTAAAGAAAAAATGATGGATTTTTTCCTGAAATATTTATAGAAATTGAATGAATAAACAAAAAAAATCGGAGTTTTCGCTCCGATTTTTTTTGTTTAAAAGTTAAAAATTAAATTTTATGATTTGAACTCTGTAATTGTTTTTTTAATGATAGAAACGCAATCCAATAGTTGTTCTTCATTCATCACCAAAGGTGGCGCAAAACGAATAATGTTGCCGTGTGTAGGTTTTGCCAACAAGCCATTATCTCGCAGTTTTAAGCAAATATCCCAAGCGGTTGAACTGTCTTCAGTGTCATTGATAACAATGGCGTTTAAAAGGCCTTTACCACGTACCAATTTTATCAGGGTTTGGGTGGCAATAAATTTTTGCATTTCACTTCTGAAAAGTTTCCCCAATTTGTCGGCATTTTCTGCCAAATCTTCATCTTTAATCACTTTAAGCGCGGCAATGGCCACAGCGGCAGCCAAAGGATTTCCGCCAAAAGTTGATCCGTGTTGTCCGGGTTTTATGACATCCATAATGTGATTATTGGCCAAAACTGCCGATACCGGATAAACGCCGCCACTCAATGCTTTTCCTAAAATTAAAATGTCCGGAATTACATTTTCGTGATTTACAGCCAATAATTTTCCGGTTCTTGCGATACCGGTTTGCACTTCATCGGCAATAAATAAGACGCCGTATTTTTCACACAAAGCTTTTGCTTTAGACAAATAACCTTCCGCAGGAACATAAACACCGGCTTCTCCCTGAATGGGTTCCACTAAAAATCCGGCAATATTTTTGCTCGATTTTAAAGCCTCTTCAAGTGCCTCAATATTATTGTAATCAATTTTTATAAATCCTTCTGTAAATGGTCCGAAATTTCTGCGCGCTTCTTCATCATTTGAAAATGAAATGATGGTGGTTGTTCTGCCGTGAAAATTATTCTTGCAAACAATTATTTGTGCCTGATTTTCTGTAATTCCTTTTTTCTCATAAGCATATTTCCTGCATAGTTTAATGGCAGTTTCAACAGCTTCCGCGCCCGTATTCATTGGTAAAACTTTGTCGAAACCAAAAAAATCGGTCACGTATTTTTCATATTTCCCTAGTACATCATTATAAAATGCCCTGGAAGTCAATGTTAAAGTATTTGCTTGCTCATTTAATGCTTTAATTATTTTTGGGTGACAATGCCCTTGATTAACCGCTGAATACGCCGATAAAAAGTCGTAATAACGCTTGCCGTCCACATCCCAAACATACACGCCTTCNNTGTTGTGATGAAATTTTTTCTGAAACCATCTTGTAAAAAATTATATTTTAAAATCCTAAATTCCTCCTTTAGGAGAGAAATCATCCTCATATTTTTGTGCAAATTACAAAATATTTCAAACTAATAAATAGCCTTAATTGTTTATTTTGATTGTAAAATTGCCTTTGGAAAAAGATTGGCAAATTATTGTAAAGTTTATGGTAAAAATTACATACTCATTGAAATTAATTGAATAAATTTGCCTAACTAAAAATAAAATTTTAAAAAATGAAAAAATCAATATTGATATTAGGCTTGGCAGCTTTCTTTTTTGTAAGCTGTGGCGAAACAAAGAAAGAAGAAGTGAAAAAAGAAGTTGAAGCGCCAGTTGAAGCGCCAGCCGAAGGAAAAATTAAAACGTCGGATGATTATCTTGCGTTAGGAAAAGAATTATTCACATCGAAAACTTGTGTAACTTGTCACCAGCCAGATGCAAAAGTAATTGGTCCGTCAATAAAAGACATCAATAAAATTTACACTGAAAAAGGAGGGAACATTGTTGCCTTTTTAAAAGGTGAATCTCCTGCAATTGTTGATACAGACCCAGGCCAAGTTGCCATTATGAAAGCAAATTTAGATGGTTTTGTAAAAAACTTAACCTCAGAAGAACTTGCTGCACTGGCGGTTTATATGAGCAGCGTAAAATAATCAAGTTAAAATTATTATTTGAGAGCATCCCGAATTTCGGGATGCTTTTTTTATGCTAAAAATGGTACATTTGCAAAATGGCAAGAAAAAACAAGCAATTTATTTTTGAAAACATTGAAGTGATCGATGCAGGAGCCCAAGGCAAAACAATTGCAAAGGCACCAGACGGATGTGTTATTTTTTTATCCAATGCGGTTCCGGGTGATATCGTCGATATTAAAACAGGTAAAAAAAGGAAGGCCTATTTTGAAGGCAAAGCCATAAAATTTCATAAATATTCGGAAAAACGCACGCAACCTGTTTGTCAGCATTTTGAATTTTGCGGTGGTTGCAAATGGCAGGATATGGCTTATGAACATCAATTGGCCTATAAAGAGAAGGAAGTCATCAACAACTTAAAACGCATTGGGCATTTGGAATTGCCTGAGCCAACACCCATTTTAGGATGTGAAAAACAGTATTTCTACAGAAATAAAATGGAATTTTCTTTTTCCAATAGCCGATGGTTAACGTTGGAAGAAATAAATTCCACAGAAGAAATTGACAACAGAAATGCCTGCGGTTTTCATATAGCAGGAATGTGGGATAAAATTTTGGAAATTGAAAAATGCCATTTACAGGAAGAACCTTCCAATCAAATCAGAAATTTTGTCAAGGAATTCGGAATAAAAAACGGACTGGAATTTTACAATCCGCGGGAACAATCCGGACTTTTGCGCACCATAATGATTCGCATTTCATCAACAGGAGAAATGATGGTGGTGGTTCAATTTTTGCAGGAAGAAAAAGAAAAAAGGGAAGCATTATTGAATGCACTAATTCAGGAATTTCCGAAGATTACTTCGCTTCAATATGTGATTAACGGTAAAGGAAACGACACTTTATTCGACCAAGATATTATGTTGTTCAGCGGAAGAGCTCATATTTTTGAAGAAATGGAAGGACTTAAATTTAAGATTGGGGCAAAATCATTTTATCAGACAAATTCTGCACAAGCCTACGAATTGTACAAAATCACCCGTGATTTTGCCAATTTAACAGGCAATGAAATTGTATACGATTTTTATACAGGCACAGGAACCATTGCGCAATTTGTGGCAAAAAACGCCAAAAAAGTGATTGGCGTTGAATCGGTTCCCGAAGCCATTGAAGATGCAAAACAAAACGCGAAAATGAACAATATTGACAATGTTGAATTTTTTGCCGGGGATATGAAAGATGTTTTTAACGATCATTTTATAAAAAAGCACGGACAGCCAGACGTGGTAATTACCGATCCGCCACGAGATGGAATGCATAAAAATGTGGTGGAAAAATTATTGGAAATTTCGCCAAAACGCATTGTTTACGTAAGTTGCAATTCGGCAACACAAGCTCGCGACCTGTCGTTAATGAAAGAACAATACAACATTATTAAAACCCAGGCGGTAGATATGTTTCCGCAAACACATCACGTGGAAAATGTTGTACTTTTGGAATTAAAAACAAAACAACTATGAGAAAATATTTAATCTTGCTATTCATCTTGTCTTTGACACTTATAAATTGTGAAAAAGATGATATTTGTATTGAAACCACCACACCAAAATTGATTGTTGTTTTTTATAATAATGAGATTCCCGGCACAAAAAAACCAGTAACTTCTTTAACAGTTTCGGCCGATGGCAAAGGGAATATTTATGAAAATAAATCTTTGGATTCTATTGCAATTCCTTTGGATTTAACACAAAACAGTACACTTTATAAATTTAAATCGGGAGCCATAATTGATTCAATCAATTTCACTTACGACAGAAAAGATGTTTTTGTTTCTCGTTCTTGCGGCTATAAAACCATTTTCGAAAACTTCCAAATAGAAAGCAGAAGCGTACATTGGATAAAAAATGACACCATTAAAAACACAACCATAGACAATGAAACAGCTGTTCATCTTACTATTTTTCATTAGTTTTCTAGTTTCGGCAACAATAACTGCCCAACAAAAAACCGATACCATAAAAACAAAAGAAAGTTATGGCATACGCGTTGGCGTTGACTTGAGCAAGCCTATAATTTCCTTTTTGGATGAAGACACAAAGGGATTGGAATTGGTTGGTGATTTTCGAATTTTAAGAAATTATTATGCGGCCTTTGAGTTGGGATATGAAGACAAAANNAACGCCTATAAAAACTGGGTAGGAATGACCAATGAAATTTATGTTGGAATGCGCTATGGATTTGGTTTGTTCAACCAAACATTGAACAGTTATACGCCAAACGTAAAAGGAACTTATTTTATTCCTGTTGAAATGCAACCAAATACCGAGTTTAAAGATTTATCGGCACATTGGGCCGAATTGGTTTTTGGAATGAAGGCAGAAACGCTTAAAAATTTATATTTGGGTTTTAGTTTTAGTTTCAAAAAAATGATCAGCACCAAAGAACCTGAAAATTTTAAAAATCTCTACGTTCCCGGTTTTAACAGTGTGTTTTTAAACGATACCGGATTTGGGATGAATTACACTTTAAGTTATCTAATTCCTATTGTGAAAAAAGAAAAATAATTTTTTTTTAAAATTTAAACCCCTATTTGATTTATGAAAAATATCCCGAGTGTGGATTTGTCTGATTTTTTGTCGGAAGATGCTGCAAGAAAACAGAAATTTATCAAAGAAATTGGAGAAGCTTATGAAGAAATAGGATTTGTTGCGCTTCGGGGTCATTTTTTGTCGGATAAATTGACCAAAGATTTATACAAAGAAGTAAAACGCTTTTTTGATTTACCAGATGTGGTTAAACAATCTTATGAAATTGAAGGAATTGGCGGACAAAGAGGTTATACTTCCTTCGGAAAAGAAAGCGCAAAAGGCAGAAAACAAGGCGATTTAAAAGAGTTTTGGCATTTTGGACAAGAAGTGCAAGGAAATGAGGCTTTAAAAGCGAAATATCCAAAAAACGTGTTTGTAAAAGAAATTCCAAATTTCAACAGTGTTGGAATGGAAGCTTATAAAATGCTTGAAAAAACAGCCATTTACGTATTGCGGGCTTTGGCCTTGTATATTGGTTTGGATGAAATGTATTTCGATAAATATGTGATAAATGGCAACAGTATTTTGCGCCCAATTTACTATCCGCCAATTATTGGAGAACCAAAAGGCAATGTGAGAGCAGCTGCGCATGGAGATATCAATTTAATCACCTTTTTGATGGGCGCATCTTCATCAGGATTGGAAGTGCAAAATAAACAAGGAAATTGGATTCCCGTAACTTCATTGCCGGAACAATTGGTGGTGAATGTAGGTGATATGCTTGAGCGGTTAACAAACAACAAATTGCGCTCAACTTTTCATCGTGTGGTAAATCCACCCCGTGAAGATTGGAATAAACCGAGATATTCCATTCCTTTTTTCACGCATCCAATTAGTGAAATGAAATTGAATTGTTTGCCTGAATGCATTGATGAATTGCGTCCAAAAGTGTATGATGACATTACGGCCGGTGAATTTTTAAATGAACGTTTAATTGAATTAGGATTGATAAAATGAGGACAAACAAAGTAGTTTCATTTTTTACATTTGGACTGTTTTTGATAATTACTGGCATTATTTCAAAATTGTTTGATTATTCACAATCGAATTTATTGATGGCCATTGGCCTCGTTTTTGAACTTTTGGCAGCCTTACTATTTGCTTGGAAAAAGGTGAATAATAAATAATGTTTTCCTAAATTAGCCGATATTTTTTTGCGTTTATGATGAGTAAGAAAAAATCAAATAGTTTAGAAGATTTAGGAGGATTTGTTTTTTCGACAAATGACAACTTCGAATTTGAAAAAGAGGAAGCACAAGATTTATTGTCCCCTAAAAAACAGTTTTTGGAAGCCAAATTTTCAAANNAGGCGGATAAATTATGAATAAAATATCAGCATCAGAATTATTTTTGAACTCAGACGGAAGTGTGTACCACTTAAATTTAAAACCCGAAAATATTGCCTCCAACATTATCTTGGTTGGTGATCAAAATAGGGTTCCAAAAATAGCAGCACACTTTGAGTCTATTGAATTTGAAATCCAAAAAAGGGAATTCAGAACCATAACAGGCACTTATAAAGGAACAAAAATTTCAGTAATATCAACAGGTATCGGTCCCGATAATATTGATATTGTGATGAATGAGCTTGACGCTTTGGTGAATATCGACCTAAAAACTCGAACGGTAAAAACATCACACACCAAATTAAATATTGTCAGAATTGGCACTTCCGGATCTTTGCAAGGCGATATTCCGGTGGATAGTTTTGTGTTGGCGAAATACGGATTGGGTTTTGACGGATTGCTTCATTCTTATGATTGTGAGGAAATTTTAGAGCCTGAAATGGAAGATGCTTTTATAAAACACACCAATTGGAGTCCGAGAAAAGCGCGGCCTTATTTGGTGAAAGGCAGCGAATTATTGATACAAAAATTGAAAAGCGACAACGTTTTTGTTGGAGTTACCGCAACGGCCGGTGGATTTTATGGGCCCCAAGGGCGTGTGCTTCGTTTGGCAATACAAGATCCATCATTAAACAGTAAAATAGACAATTTTGAATTTGATGGTTATAAAGTGACAAACCTTGAAATGGAAACCTCGGCCATTTATGGATTGGCTAAATTATTGGGTCACGAAGCTTGCTCTATGAACGCCATTATTACCAACAGGGCAAACGGAACTTTCAGTGAAGATCCTTATAAACCGGTTGAAGAATTGATTGTTTATACATTAAATAAATTAATTTCATAAATTAATTTCATAAAATAATTAGTATATTTCAACGTTGTTAAAATATTAAAATCATACAAAGGATGAAAAAAATAGCTTTATATACCTTAGGAATTGCCTTTTCAGCAGTGTTTTTTAGCGCTTGCAATGCTTCCAAAAAAGGCTGCGGATTAACGAGCGATGCACATAAAATGGAACAGGCAACTTCACATAAAGCTATTGTTAAGGCTGAAGTTTAATGCCAAATTTCTATAATTAATTCAGATAAAATCCGCCAGATGGTGGATTTTTTTATAAACCATTATGAAAAGAATAAATAGATATTAAACTTTTCATTTCAAATGAAAGGACGTATCTTTGCTTCCTTAAAAAATTAAGAAAATGGATAACGGATTATACGCAAAATTTAACACCTCAAAAGGTGAAATACTGGTAAGTTTAGAATTTGAGAAAACACCGGGAACAGTGGGCAACTTTATTGCTTTGGCTGAAGGTAATTTAGAAAATAACTCAAAACCGCAAGGAATGCCTTATTATAACGGATTGAAATTTCACAGGGTAATTCCTGATTTTATGATTCAAGGAGGCTGTCCATTGGGAACCGGAACGGGTTCTCCGGGTTACAGTTTTGCTGATGAATTTCATCCGGATTTAAAACACAATGCACCCGGCATTTTATCGATGGCAAATTCTGGCCCCGCTTCAAACGGAAGTCAGTTTTTTATTACACACGTTGCTACGCCTTGGTTAGATAACAAACACACTGTTTTTGGCAAAGTTGTTCAAGGGCAAGAAGTTGTAGATAAAATTAAGCAAAATGATATTTTAGAATCTCTTGAAATAATTAGAGTTGGAGAAACCGCAGAAAAATTTAATGCGGTGGAAGCCTTTAGAACTTTTGAAGGTTCAAGAACAAAAAGAGAAGCGGAAGCTAAAAAAGCTATGGCTGCTCAAATGGACAAAGTTGCTGCCGGTTATGATGAAACGCCAAGTGGTTTACGTTACAAAATATTACAAGAAGGAACAGGCAAAAAAGTAACAAAAGGAAGTGTGGTTTCTGTGCATTACAAGGGCCAGTTATTGGACGGAACTGTTTTTGATTCCTCTTATCCACGTAAACAACCCATTGATTTTGAATTGGGCGTTGGACAAGTGATTTCCGGATGGGATGAAGGCATTCAATTGCTAAAAGTGGGCGATAAAGCACGTTTTGTGATTCCTTCTGAATTGGCTTACGGAAGTCGTGGCGCAGGCGGCGTGATTCCTCCCGATGCCACGCTAATTTTTGATGTGGAATTGATGAAAGTTTCCTAAAAATAAAAAACATAAAAAAATCCGCCATTTTGCGGATTTTTTCATGTTTAACTTTAAACTATTCATGAGTAACTACTTTTTTCCAAGGAGGCATCAGCCACAATAAAAAGGTCAATATTAACAAAGGCACAATCAACCAAACAGCCGCCATCACATAACCTTCCAATCCGGAATATACGGCCTTGAAAGAGGTAAATCCACTTAAGCTTTTTGAAAATAACTGTCCGCCAATAACCACATTCCAGCGCATAAAGAAAATCCCGATTAGTACAAGAAT
Organism: Lutibacter sp.; assembly: GCA_003516285.1. Classification (GTDB taxonomy): domain Bacteria; phylum Bacteroidota; class Bacteroidia; order Flavobacteriales; family Flavobacteriaceae; genus Lutibacter. Next base: position 49,595 of record DPCK01000043.1, read on the forward strand.
GCCAACAAAGAAATAAGAAAACTTTCTGATTTTCTCAGCAGGTTTGTAGACTTGAAAAATCCCAATAACAACGAGCGGAATAATAGTTCCTAACATTACTTGCATAATTAACAACGTGATATTTAACTTACCGCTCACCAATACCTCAATAATATCAAAAGACTCTTCAGCCTCATAAATCCGGTGAATTTGATCTAAAGATTCCAACGTAAAATCAATAATTAATATATAAAACAGGTATTTTGCAATGGTATCCAAACAGGGCATATCTATTTCCACTTTTCTTACCCAACTCACTACCATATAAATCACCATCACCAGAGCAATACCTGAAACCATCGCCGAGAATAAAAATATGACAGGCATTAGTACGGTAGACCACCAAGGATTGGCTTTTATGGAACCAAAAATAAAACCAACATAACCGTGCAATAAAAATGCAGATGGGATGCCTAATACGGTAACAAAATAACCCAACTTATCATCTATTTTAGCTGATTTTTCGTCTGTATCATTAATTCCCAGCGTAATAATTTTATAGAAATACTTTTTGAACCCAGTGCTTTTTTTTGCCCAAAGCACAAAATCTAGCCGATAATCAAACCAAATTTCTAACAAAAGCACCACCATGAGATACCATAAATATACAAATCCGAAAATAGCCATCGCTGAAGTTGGATTGGGAGTCATAAATATTTCATATGATCTTAATGGATGTTGTAAATGGCTAACTAAAGGAAGGGTTGCCACAAATAAAAATGACAAAGCAGTCAATAATGCCAATCCATAAGTTGGTTTTAATACCTTAACGTTAAAAACACGTTCTAAAGAAGCGAGGATAAAAGCTCCCGCAACCAAGCCTGTGATGTAAGGGTATAAAACAATCATCAATCCCCAATGTAAATCTATTTCATTTGGGTAAATATAACCATCAACCTGAGATAGCGCTTCGTATAAATGTTGATAATGCTCTTCCATAATTATTTAACTTCTGAACTTAATCCGTTATAAAACACCCTTGAATGGGTATTTAAATGAGGTTTTAAAACTTCCGTTGGGTTTTCTTGTAAAAATGTAACCAAATCACTTTCTTTATCTCTTAAATTTCCAAATATCCTTGCATCTGTTGGGCAAACTTCAACACACGCTGGTTGTAACCCTTCGTTGATTCTGTGGTAACAGAACGTGCATTTATCAGCAACTTTTGTAATTGGATTCATAAAACGAGCTCCGTATGGACAAGCCTGAATGCAATAACTGCAACCAATGCAATAGGTTTCATCTACCAAAACCACCCCGTCCGGACTTATAAAAGTTGCGCCAACAGGGCACGCTTGAACGCAAGGCGCTTTAGAGCAATGGTTGCACAATTTCGGAACCATAAAAGATTTAAAAATATCTTCGTCAGGAACCGATTGTTTTAATCCCCCAATACCGCCATTAGGTGACTCTATTTTAACGGTACCATCATTTTTTACGGTGTATTGTTCCACCCAGGTTCTGAAATAGAAAGGTTCTTTAGGAACATTGTTTTCTATTTTACAGGCTTCAACACATTTTCCACAGCCAATGCACTTTTCTAAATCAACGCCCATTCCCCATAAAGGAAGTTCGGCTTTGTCCTTTTTTATCTCTGCTTCTTTAGGCTGAGCCAGTGCTTCAAATGGTTTTATAAGCGAATACAATAAGGTTCCGCCAACCAATGCGGCAGAAGTTTGAAAAAACTTTCTTCTGTTATTTATTTTTCTTTCAGTTCCCATGGTGCGTGTGGATTATGACATTCAATACAATTTTGCTTTTCATAATGCTCTTTAAAATCTAATTGCGGAACACCCTTTTCTATACGTCCCGCATTAATGGAATGACATTGTGCACAGAATTTGATAGTCCCTTTAACTTTAGGAGGATTCACTTCACAATCTGTGTATGCATCTATTTTAGGATAATGACAACTTTCACAACGAACAGCATCATGTAAATCTGAAGCTTTTTGGTCATATACGTCTTGATGACATTCAGTGCATTTTGCTTCCCCTTTAAAATAAGGGGTTCTCATTTTGTTATCATCTAGAGAATTGGCTCTATAATGTCCATATTCGCCAAATGAATCAGGTGTTAAAGAGCGTTGTATTAAAATAAAAACACTTACAAATACAACAAATGAGAAAAATAAACGAAAAATTAATTTTGGCATATGTATATTTTAATTTAAAGTTAAATCTAATTTAATTTTTTGTAACTTTTGATACATTTGCTTAGACTATAGTTAATATATAATAAGTCTTAATAAATATTATTGCGAAATATTCAATGTTTATTGCAAATACCAATCAAAATACAATAATTTAAATCAATGTTTTTTTAGTATTTACAATTATTTAGGGGTCTACAAATAACTCAAACAGTCCTGAATTTATGAAAAAGGCAAAGGGAAGGTATTTGTATAATTCAGATGAAGTCATTTATATTTATTCTGAATAAATGAAATATATTTAGCATGGCGAAATGCAAAGATTTTAAGCCATTAAAAGTTAATGACGCCGCATTTTTTAGTTAAGGAAATTAATGAAAAAATTACTGTCTTATTTCCGAAAGGAAGGTTCATTTAAGTTGCAAATTCTGAAATTAAATAAATGGATTACTTACAATATGGTTTAACACTTTAAGAAACGCGTGAAGGTATTCTCATTCAGAAAATTGTAATGGTAATAGATATTACAAAATATAGAAATGCTAGAAAATGTATTTGGATATTAATTGGTTATCATCATTTGACTCCAAACAAACAACCCATTATGATATTAAACTGAATTGATTAAAATATTACCTCTACAATTATTAATATTAGTTTAGTTATTATGTAATAAGCGGAGTGATATATTGTTTTATTACTGAATTTTAGGCCATATATTTATAAACTATGTAAGATGTGATATTTATCATTAGATATTTAATAATTAGTTTTTAAATTTGAGATAGAAAATTATTAAATTATTTGCCCGTATTATTTATCGAATTACATTTTTACATCAACTAACTAGTTCAAATTATAAAGGTAAATTAAAAAACAATTAGAATGTTTTATTCCTTTTAATACTGTGATATATTCTTAATTAATACCAAAACTCAATTTCGAAAAATCATGAACGATAAAAATTCCAAAATTGATTCCAGAAGAAAGTTTTTAAAAAACATTACTGCAGGAAGTATTATTGCGGTGTCCGGTTTAGGCTTATATTCTTGTAAACAGGATTCTCATGAAAAAACTACCTTATTAACTCCGGAAGGAAAATTAGTACAAGTTTTAAATTCTGAAATTGAAGAAATGGAACATCTCCATAATGGTGCACCTCCCAACGCAGCACGAGAAGGCATTCCGGGGCAAAAATTTGTTATGGTAGTTGACTTGGCGAAGTGTAAAAATGCAAGGAAATGTGTCAATGCTTGCGACAAACACCATAACTTAACTCCTGACAGGCCTTACATCAAGGTGTTAGAAATGAAGGATAATGAAAAATCTGCTCCATACTGGATGCCAAAAAAATGTTTCCATTGTGACAATCCACCCTGTGTGAAAGTTTGTCCGGTTGGTGCTACTTTTAAACGCACAGATGGAATTGTACTAATAGATAATGAGAGATGTATAGGGTGTAGATTTTGTATGGCAGCTTGTCCTTATTCCGCAAGAGTTTTTAATTGGGGATCTCCTCCAGAAGGAAAATTAAAATTACCTTATTCACCTGAAACCAGCCTTCCAAGTAAAATTGGGACGGTAGCTAAATGTGATTTCTGTCCAGATATGCTTCGAAATGGAAAGTTACCTCACTGTGTGCCAGCTTGTCCTAATGGAGTAATTTACTTTGGAAATGAACTTGATGATACGGTGACCAATGGGGAAGAAACAGTACGATTATCTGTTATGCTAAAAGATAAAGCAGGCTATCGATATATGGAAGATTTAGGAACAAAACCACGTGTTTACTATCTTCCTCCTGTAGATAGATTGTTTCCTTTTGAAAAAAACACTAATGAAACTAACGAATCATGAGAAAGGAAGCCATTAAACAGCAAAAGTTTAAAACAGTTAGAGAAAAAGACCTCTTAAGTCATTTGATTTCAACTTCATTAAAATATAAATTATGGATGGTATTTTTACTCTTAGTAATTTTATTTGGATCCTATGCCTATTATCGCCAGATAAGGTACGGACTTATAGTAACTGCTATGAGAGACTATACTTCTTGGGGTATTTATATCTCTAATTTCGTTTTTTTCGTTGCTATCAGTCTAGTTGGTTCATTATTTAGCTCAATATTAAAATTGAATAAAAATGAGTGGGCCAAGCCTCTTATTAGAGTTTCTGAAATTATTGCAGTCAGCGCGATTATTTGTGCCAGTGTGATTATAATAATTGATATGGGGCGTCCAGACCGTTTTTTTTATGTAATTACACATTTTAGAATTCAATCACCGATTATTTGGGATGTAATTATTATTTCAACTTATTTAGTTATAAGTGTCATATTATTATATATTTCTATTCTTCCTGACATTGCTCTTTGTCGAGATCGTTTAACAGAAATTCCTAATTGGAAAAAAAGGCTATATAGAATTTTAGCTATCAATTGGACCAATCATCCCAAACAAATTGCAATCCTTAATAAATTAAGTAAAATTTTATGGGTTGCGGTACTTCCAGTAGCATTTGCAATCCACACCGTAACTTCTTGGCTATTTGCAACAACTTGGCGACCAGGATGGGACAGTACCAACTTGGGGCCTTATTTTGTTTCGGGAGCCTTTATGGCAGGTGCGGCTGTAATTATTTTTGCAATGTATATTATCAGAATTCAATTAAAACTTAAAACTTATATTACAGAAAGTCATTTCGATAATATGGGTAAACTTTTAGTACTACTGTCTCTCATATATCTCTACTTTAATATAAACGAATATTTGGGCCCTGCTTTTAAAATGGTAGGGGTTGAAGGTGAGCATATTACAGAGTTATTTACGGGGAAATATGCTCCATTGTATTGGTTTGTTCAGTTATGCGGGCTTATTTTACCTATTATTTTTTTAGTAATTAAAAGAATGCGTAAACCACTACCAATATTTATAATTTCAATGTTTGTAATTTTAGGAGCATGGTTTAAACGTTTTTTAATAGTAATTCCTTCGCTACAACATCCTTATTTACCTATTCAGGGTGTTGATGAATCATATTTACACTATAATCCAACTTGGGAAGAATGGGCTATAACACTAGCTTCTTTTGCCAGCTTATTACTAATAATTACAGTACTTATCAAATTGTTTCCTGTAATACCTGTTCAAGAAAATGAGCTTGTTTCTAAAACCATTGTTGAACCTAATATTTTGAAAAATGAAGAATAAAAAACATATCTATATTCAATTTTTGAAAATTGTCTCCCTTATAAGTTTACTTTTTTTCAATGCATCAATAATGTACAGTCAGAATGAAATGGAAGACGCTGTAGTTTCACTTTCTTTCTCTGAAGAGAATGATATTAAAACCATCATAGCAACAGTTATTGATCAAACGGGTTTACCTATTGAAGGACTCGAGTTATATTTTTATGTTCAAAGAACATTTAGCTTATTACCTATTGGCGAAGGATTTAATGAAACTGATGAAAGTGGAGTTGTGGAAATTGAATTCCCTAATGATTTGCCGGGTGATGCTGAAGGTAACGTAACAATAGTTGTAAAAATTACAGAATCTGACTTGTATAATGACCTTGCTTTAGAAACCATAAAAAATTGGGGAATTCCAGTTCTGGTAGATAAAGCAGGCGAAAAAAGGTCATTGTGGGCAACTGCCGCGAATGCTCCTGTTAGTTTAATTACCAGTGTAAGTCTTATGATAATCGCAATATGGTATATCATTTTTTACATCGTTTTTAAACTATATAAAATCAGCAAAATAAAACCCTTAAAATCTTAATTTTAAATTAATATTAATCCTAAATTATCTAATTATGAAAAAACAATTTTTAATAATCAGCACAATTATCATAGGAAGTTTAACGCTTCTATCATTAACTTCAGAAAAACTATTGCAAGAGTTTTGGGAAGCCCCTGCAAAATATCAAAAAATGGTGAATCCGCAACTAAACAATGCTGATGCAGATAATATTGGACGAACATTGTATACCAAACATTGTAAATCATGTCATGGAACAAAAGGCAAAGGAGATGGAACAAAAGCTAAAAGTATTGATACAAAAATGCCAGACTTTACAAATGCAGCCTTTAAAAAACAAAGTGATGGGTCTTTGTATTACAAAACTTATATTGGAAGAGATGATATGCCAAGTTTTAATAAGAAAATTACAGATGAAGTAGATCAATGGCTGGTAATTAATTATATTAAAAATTTCTAAAAAAATAAATAATATTCCTATTCATATAAAAACCATCTGATCAAACTTCAAATGGTTTTTTTACGTTTTTTTAACATCAAATAATATTTTACATACTACTAAAACCAGAAATATTTAAGACTGATAAGTATTATTACGAATTTTTTGTTAGAATCTTAAATTTGTAAGAGTTAAAAAAATGTTGATGGTTAGCTTAAAGCAATATAACTACATAGCTATAAATTCCAAAAAAGTCTTTGTTACAAATACCAAGTTTTTTCCCGTTTAAAATTAATCAGAATTAATAGCAAAGTTTCCTAAATAAAATGATATTTGGGTATATATATTATTCCGTTACGTTTCCAAATAATTTTAAATATTGAATAAATTAGAATAAAATAAAAATTGAACAAATATTTTTTAAAATCGTCTAAATTATAAATTTTCAGATGTTTTTTTTATATTTACATACTATGATTTTAAAAAGCAGTGTTACAATTATATTATTTATGCTATTGATTAGTTGCAACTCAAATTTTAACAGCCCTGAATTTATATTAAAAGCAACAGGAAGGTATTTGTACAATTCAGATGAGGTTGTAAAGGTTTATTTTATAGAAAATGAAATGTACTTGGCGTGGCGAGGCGCAAATAAAATAAAACCTTTAAAAGTGGATGATGCTACTTTTTTTGTGAAGGAAATGAATGAGAAAATTCAGTTTTTAACCAATCCGGATAATAAAACTTCCTATATGGTTTTGGTTCCAAAAGAAGAAAATAAACCCATCGTATATAATTTCAGAAAGCTGAAAGATGACGAAATAATTCCAAGTGAATATTTGGAAAACAAGGAATTCGATAAAGCGCTTGAGGGTTATTTGGCCATCAAGAAAAAAGATTCATTAGACAGTTCAATCGACGAAAAGTATTTAAATTCGTTAGGATATAAAGCTTTAAGGGAGAAAAATTTTGAGATGTCAAAAGCAGTTTTTAAGATTAATGCTGCGTTATATCCCAATAGTTCAAATGTTTATGATAGTTTAGGGGAAGCTTATCTGAAAAGCGGTGATACTTTAAAAGCTATTGAAAATTACCAAAAATCATTAAGGCTTGATTCCGGAAATTTTAGGGCGAAGCAACAATTGAAAAAATTGGAGAAAAAGACATAAATTGCATTAGCTAATAAATATTTCAACTACAAACTAATAATATGAAAACATTAAATCAGTGGTTTGATGAATATGCTGAAAGTCATCAAAATAAAACCAACCAAACAATTCATTTTATTTGCGTTCCTGCTATATTTTTTAGTATTGTTGGTATGTTAATGAGTATTCCCTCAACCATTATTTCAGAAAATTTAAATATCAACAATCCATTTTTAGAAAATTGGGCGGTGCCGGTTTTAATTTTATTGCTCATTTTTTACATCCGATTGTCATTTTCAACTTTTGTAAGAATGCTCACATTTTCAATAATATGTTTGATGGGGAATTATTTTTTATCAGAGCTAAGTCCGCTATTTTACAGTTCGCTGGTTATTTTCATCATCGCTTGGATTGGACAGTTTTACGGACATAAGTTGGAAGGAAAAAAACCGTCATTTTTTAAGGATTTGCAATTTTTGCTGATTGGACCCGCTTGGGTATTTGAAAAAATATCAAAAAAGAAGTAGCACAAATCTACTATGAAAAAGGTTTTGCAACTCTTATTGTTATTGATTTTTAATTTTTTAGCTGCCCAAGAAGGGACTTATGAAATTTTAAACACGTCTATTAACTCCAAATTCGCCGAATTGGGTGTGACGTATTCGAGCAATAATTCCGTAATTTTCGCATCCTCTAAAAAGGATGAAAGTGGGAGACGAACTAACAACCGACAACTTTCTTTGGAACTCTATCACGGACTTATTACTGAAAATGGGGATATTATTCAAACTGATAAATTCAACAAAGAAATAAATAACAAGTTTTTTGAATCGGATATTGCTTTTACGCCCGATTTTAAAACGGTTTATTTTACTTGGAATAATTTTTACAGCGCATTAAAATCGAAAGATTCCGCAAAATGGAAAACGCTTTATATGTTTAAAGCTTCCGTAAACCAAAATTTTGAAATTTCCAATGTTACGCCACTGACTTTTAACAGCAAAGAATATTCTGTCCGAAGTCCGGCCGTGAGCGCAGACGGGAAAAAACTCTATTTTGTTTCGGATATGCCGGGCGGTTATGGTGAATTGGATATTTATGTGGTTGATATTAATAATGAAGGAAATTATGGCGCTCCAAAAAATTTAGGTCCCACAGTGAATACAAAACAAACGGAACTATTTCCTTATATTGACCAAAACAATACGCTTTATTTTTCGTCAAACGGACATAAAGGACTCGGAGGATTGGATATTTTTAAAAGCGAATTTAAAAATGGCAATTTTCAACAGGCGATAAATTTACCGACTCCTTTTAACAGCAAATATGATGATTTTGCTTTTGTGATTGATACTTCAAATTCCGGATATTTCACTTCAAATCGCAGTGGGGGCAAAGGCGATGTTGACATTTATGCGTTTAAAGAAAAGTGTTTACAAACCATTCATATTTTAACCTTAAATGATGCTAACGACCAACCTTTGGACCAAGTCCAGGTTTCCTTATTTCAAAACAATCAATTGGTTGAAAAACAAACCATCAGCAAAGGTTCAAACTTTAAATTCAACTTAAACTGCAAAGAAACTTATAAAATTATCGCAGAAAAGGAGAATTATGAAACTGCGGAATTAAGTATAACAACCGATGATAAAAGTAAAACAGAAATCACCAAAACGCTAAAATTAACACCAGTTAAATGCAATCAATTGTTGAGCGGAAATATTATGGACTTAAAAACGAATCTGCCTTTAGATCAAGTCCAGGTTTCCTTATTTCAAAACAATCAATTGGTTGAAAAACAAACCATCAGCAAAGGTTCAAACTTTAAATTCAATGTAAATTGCAAGGAAACTTACAAAATCATTGCCGAAAAAGAAAACTATAAAGCATCGGAATTCACCATTGCAACTGATGATAAAAATAAAACGGAAATCACAAAAATGCTAAAATTAACGCCGATTGAATGCAAGCAATTGTTGAGCGGAAACATTTTGGACTTAAAAACGAATCTGCCTTTAGACCAAGTAACTGTATCCTTATTTCAAAACAATAAACTGATCGAAATACAAGCCATCAGAAAAGGTTCAAACTTTAAATTCAATGTAAATTGCAA
>DPCK01000100.1:0-2047 GCA_003516285.1 Lutibacter sp.
AAGTCCGCACCCAGCCAGAATACTATTTCTAGACACATAAACGATTCAAACACACAGACAAATCGCCAAAATAAAATAATGTATAATTATTTAAGCTAATTATTTAGTCTTTGTTCTCTTTTCTCCATTCTGTAATTAGCTAATAGCTTTTATTTCATTGATCAATCTGATTGCCAAATCATCGGCACTTTTTTGTGAAGTGCTTTCGGTATAAATTCTGATAATTGGTTCTGTATTTGATTTACGAAGATGCACCCATTCGGTTTCAAAATTAATTTTTACGCCATCAACCGTAATCACGTCTTCATTTTTATAGTTTGAAGCAATAGTGCTTAAAATAGCATCCACATTAATTTGATGTGTTAATTCAATTTTATTTTTGCTCATAAAATAAGCCGGATAACTGTCCCTCAATTGTTTACAGGAAACTTTGGAGTTTGCCAAATGTGATAAAAACAAAGCAACACCAACCAAAGAATCTCGTCCATAGTGTGATTCCGGATAAATAATGCCGCCGTTTCCTTCCCCGCCAATCACGGCATTCGTCGCTTTCATCAATTCCACCACATTTACTTCCCCAACCGCACTTGCCTGATATTTGCCGCCGTGTTTTAAGGTAACATCTCTTAAAGCTCTTGAAGATGATAAATTGGAAACGGTATTTCCTTTTGTTTTGCCCAACACATAATCTGCACAGGCAACCAAGGTATATTCTTCACCAAACATAGAACCGTCTTCACAAATAAGCGCCAATCTGTCCACATCTGGATCAACCACAATGCCCAAATCGGCTTTTTCTTTAACCACCAATGCTGAAATATCGGTTAAATGTTCTTTTAAAGGTTCCGGATTGTGGGGAAATTCTCCGTTTGGTTCACAATACAATTCAATACATTGTACACCCAATTTCTCCAATAAAGGAGGAATAGCAATGCCGCCGGTTGAATTTACGGCATCTAAAACCACTTTAAATTTGGCTTTTTTTATGGCTTCAACATCCACCAATTTTAAGTTTAAAACTTCATTGATGTGTTTGTTGATATAATTTGCTTTTTTTCTGTATTTTCCTAAATCATCAACTTCAGCAAAAACATAAGCATCATTCTCGGCAATTTCCAACACCTCTTCACCATCCAAGGCATTTAAAAATTCTCCTTTTTGATTCAATAATTTTAAGGCGTTCCATTGCTTTGGATTGTGGCTTGCGGTGATAATAATACCGCCATCAGCAGCATCAAGCATCACAGCCAACTCAACCGTTGGTGTTGTTGACAAACCTATATCGGTTACATTGATACCCAACCCAACCAACGTGTTTGCCACCAAACTGCTCACCATTTTTCCTGATATTCGAGCATCTCGGCCCAGGATTACGGTAAGTTCCTTTTTATTTGTATGATTTTTAAGCCACATTCCATAAGCCGCCGCATATTTTACGGTATCAATTGGGGTTAAATTGGTGTTTACCTGGCCACCGATAGTGCCTCTTATTCCTGAGATTGATTTTATTAATGACATTTTCTGAATTTAGTTCAGCAAAGATAATTTTTATAGTTGTAATAGCACAAAAAAAGGCTGCATCATATTTTGATGCAGCCTTTTTAATATTTAAATGAATATCGGATTATTTCCCGCCTTCCATTTTTTTCTTCAATGCGGCAAGATCACCACCTATATCGCCAAGAGTTGTTTTTTCGGCAGTATCAACGCTTTTTTGTTGTGCTACTTTTACATTTTTCTCTTCTTGAGCTTTAAAAATTGAGGTATGAGAAGCTACAATACGTCTAAATTCTTTGTTGAATTCAATTACTTTGAATTGTGCAACATCGCCTTTAGCCAGTTTAGAACCGTCTTCTTTTACAATAAAACGACTAGGAACAAATGCTTCAACATTGTCTTCAAAAGAAACAATTAGTCCTTTATCACTTTTGTCTTTTACAGTTCCTTCGTGAATTGAATCGATTGCGTATTTTTCTTCGTGTGCATCCCAAGGATTTTCGTTGGTTTGTTTGTGACCTAAATTTAATTTACGTCCTTCAACATCCAA
>DPCK01000100.1:2113-17788 GCA_003516285.1 Lutibacter sp.
CGTAAATGTGTTGACCAAGACATTTCAGATACGTGAATTAATCCTTCAACACCTTTAGAAACTTCAATAAACGCACCGTAATCAGCAATCACAACTACTTTACCTTTAATTGCATCGCCAACTTTAATGTTCTCATCTAAAGCTTCCCAAGGATGTTTGTTTAATTGTTTCAATCCTAATTGGATTCTTGTTTTTTCATCATCAAAATCAAGAATAACAACATTCAATACTTGATCCAATTCAACCACTTCACTTGGGTGATTGATTCTTGACCAAGATAAATCTGTAATATGAATTAATCCGTCAACACCACCTAAATCAACAAAAACGCCATAAGAAGTAATGTTTTTAACAACACCTTCCAATACTTGGCCTTTTTCTAATTTACCAATAATTTCTTTCTTTTGAACTTCAATATCAGCTTCAATAAGTGCTTTATGTGAAACCACAACGTTTTTGAATTCATGGTTGATTTTCACCACTTTGAATTCCATTGTTTTTTCAACATATTGATCGTAATCTCTAATTGGTTTTACATCAATTTGAGAACCTGGTAAGAATGCTTCAATTCCAAAAACATCTACAATCATACCGCCACGGGTTCTGCATTTAACAAATCCGTTAACTACTTCACCAGTTTCATGTGCATTGTTTACACGATCCCAAGCTTTAATAACTCTTGCTTTTTTGTGAGATAATACCAATTGACCGGTATTGTCTTCTCTTTTATCAACCAAAACTTCAACCTTGTCTCCAACGGCTAAATTAGGATTGTAACGAAATTCATTCAATGAAATAACGCCTTCAGATTTTGCATTGATGTCAATAATTACTTCACGATCTGTTTTTCTGATAACAATCCCTTCAATTACTTCACGTTCACTAACAATTCCTAAGGTAACTTCTAAAGCTGCTTCAAAAGATTTTAGGTTTTCAGCATCAATAGCTTCAATACCTTCTTCATACATATGCCAGTCAAAATTCGCTAAAAATTCTTCCGGATTTGCTTTTGTCACTTTTGGAGCTTCAACTGTTTCAGCCACTTCTTCTTTAGCAACTTTTTCAGCTTTTGGCGCTTTTGGCGCTTTTACTGCTTCAACTTCTTCTTCAGTTACTTTTTCGGCTTTTGGTGCTTTTGCAACCTTTGGAGTTTCAACTACCTCTTGTTCTGCCACTTCTACAGATTTTGGCGCTTTTACTGCTTCAACTTCTTCTTCCGTAACTTTTTCAGCTTTTGGTGCTTTTGGCTCTTTTACTGATTCAATTACTTCTTCAGGTACTTTTTCAGCTTTAGGAGCTTCAACTGTTTCCGCTACTTCTTCAGGAGTTTCTGTTTGGGCTTTCGCCGCTGTTTGATTTACTTCAGGAGCATCATTTTGCTCTTCAGTGTTTTTTGTTTCTTCAGACATATTTGCTGATGATCATTATTTGTATCTTATTGTTATCCAGATTTTTATACGATTATAACGCAAAGAGTTGGTTTACATTATTTTTTTTCTCATTCCTTTTAAAATCTGCTCTCGTTAAAAGGAGTGCAAATTTACTTAATTTATTTTATTATAACAAAAAGAAAATGAAGCATTTAATAATAAATTTTGAGAAATCGTATCTGGCAGCTGGTATTTTGGATATTAACTTCTGACTTCGGTCTACTGACTTCCAACTTTTTTAATTATCTATCCAAATTTTAAAATCCTTAACACGTTCGCGGCTCACAATAATTTCTGAATCTTTGAAGGAATTCAACACCACTTTTAACCGGCTGTTTGAATATGAAATAATGTCTTTTATGGCATTTATATTGATGAAATATTGCCTGTTGACCCTGAAAAATGTTGATGGCTGCAACTTTTCTTCCAATTGTTCCAAGGTGTCTTCCAAAAGATAAGTTCTTTGGTCAATGGTATAAATATTTGTTGCTTTATTTTCGCTGAAAAAGCATTCGATAGAATCTGTAGAAATCATTTTTAAATGCGGACCTATTTTAACCGTGAATCGGGTTTTATAGCTTTTATTGATTGGAGCAATCAATCGCTTAATTTGTTCCAGATTTAAAACCCCTTTTGAGGAGTTTGATTGTAACTTTTTATATTGATCGATCGCATTTTCAAGTTCATCGTTGTCAATTGGTTTCAGCAAATAATCCACACTGTTTAATTTAAAGGCTTTTAAGGCATATTCATCATATGCAGTAGTGAAAATGATGGCGCTTTTAATGTCGAGTTCCTCAAAAATCTCAAAAGACAATCCGTCGGAAAGCTGGATATCCAAAAACAACAAATCGGGATGCTCATTGTTCATAAACCAATTGATGGATTCTTCCACCGAATGCAACATCGCTATGGGTTCAATCCCAAATTCATTGAGCATTCTGCTCAATCTTCTTGCGGCCGGTTTTTCATCTTCAATAATAACTGCTTTNNTCCATAAATTCTTTTATTTTTTGGTCTTCCCAGTTTTTGCCAAAAAGAATGTCCATTCCAAAAACACCAAATGCGTGAAATGCAAGTCCGATTCCCCAAAATAAAACAGTGTTATACGATTGCCATTCCCATAAAACCTCAGTTCCTCCATCAGAAAAAACCTTTGCAATCAATAAAAATGCATTTACCAAAAGATAAACCATTAAATGTACATAAAATCCCTTGATTGATTTTACCCTTTTTTTAGCGCGTAAATATTTTTGCTCTTCTTTATATTCGGTTTTCATAATGTTGATTTTAATAATTGATTTTATCCTTATCCATAAATTCTTTAATTTTTCTGTCCTCCCAATCTTTTCCAAATATTAAATTATGATTGAAAGCTCCCAAAGCGTGGAATGTGAGTCCAATTCCCCAACCAATCATAGGAAACCAAAACCATTGAAATTCCGGGGAAAATTTCAAATTTATATATATTAAAAATGGAATTACCAGCAAGTAAGCAAGCAAATCCGCATAAAATTTCTTCATTTTTTCCACATTCTTTTTTGCCCTGATATATTTTTGTTCTTCGGTATATGCTGTTTTCATTGTTTTTATTTTTGATTTATGATAAACGATTTTCGATTTTTTACACGTTCACCTTTTTACTTTTTTCCCATCGCGCCGTCTGGCCTTATCTCTAAAAATGTTCACTGAACATTTTCTTAACGCTCAATCCTCCCTTCGGGGGTTAGGGGGCCTTTATTCCCAATACTGCTTGTCTTCATTGTCCATATATTCCTTAATTTTACGTTCTTCCCAGTCTTTTCCCAAGAAAGGATTGTAACTAAAAGCTTTGAAACCGTGAAATATAAGTCCGATTCCCCAACCTAACATAGGAAACCAAAACCATTTGAATTGTGGCATATAATTTAAATTTATAAAAATTAAAAATGGAATTACGATACAATAGGAAATTAGACTTCCATAAAATTCTTTAATGTCATGAACGCGTTCCACTGCTCTTAAATATTTGTTGCTTTCTATAGTTTCTGTTTTCATTGTTTTTGTTTTTTGAGTTAATAATGGCAATTTTACGATGAAATTTTCTGCGTTTTTTTCGACCACCACTTTTTTCAAGGTGATTAAATGATAACGGTCTATAATGTTTTTCAATCCTATTTTGGTGCCGTTTTCCATAATGGATTTCGGATTAAAATTATTGGAAACCACCAAATACCCGTTTTCTTCGGCAATGGTCACTTTCAGCGGATTTTCTTCGGAAACCGCATTGTGTTTAATGGTATTTTCCAACAATAATTGTAACGATAAGGGTAATATTTTATATTCTGAATCGCTTGCTTTTTCAGGAATTTCAAAGGTTACCGCATTTTCGAACCGCATTGTCAGCAATTCCATATAGGTTTTGGCAAAAGCCAATTCTTCATCCAATTCAATTAAATCCTTATTTTTTTGTTCCAAAACATACCGATACACTTTAGAAAGTTTTGTGGTAAACTTTTCGGCAAGTTTCGGATTTTCGCCAATTAATGAGGTCAAAACATTTAAGCTGTTGAATAAAAAATGCGGATCAATCTGGCTTTTAAGGGATTCGTACTTGGCAGTTTCGGTTTTGGCCACAATTTGCTGTTCGGTTACTTTTTTCTCGGTCAAGGCCTTATAAAAAAATATAGAATGAAACACCAAACTTATGATGATGGTCATTCCCAAACCAAAAGAATAATATGCTTTTGCACTTGAATCGTTTAAAAAACTTTCAATTGGGTTTCCTAAAATAACCACAAGTGTCACAAATCTCAACACAACCAATCCAATCATCGTTAATAAAACCGAACCGGATGCACCAATAATCAGTCTTTTATTTGGGTTTTCTTTCCAATCAAATTTATTTTCTAAATAATAAAAGAAATAGCTGTTAAGCGTTGTTAATACAAAAGCATACATAAAATGAATACTCAGCACTATAAACAATTCATTTATGGGTAAATTAAATCCGCCATTAAACAGCAAGCGCTCTATTACAAATATTATGAGTGCTAAAATTGCTGATATTTTTATGATATATTTTAGATTGAAATTCATTTTGGTTAAACTTTTTACAAGTGCAATTTAAAATTTAATTTCTAAAATAAGCGCATTGCTTTTTACTTCAAATTTTGCGCTTTCAAATTCGGGCGGACCAAAATTCATCTTATTATTCGACATTCCGTAACTTTCTGTTGGCATCCTGTTTTCATTAAAATCCATTCGTCCATTATTGTTTTCATCGTGAAAACAAATTATGGCATAAATTCCTTGCGGAACATTTTCAAAAACCACGGTGCTTTTTCCGTTTTCTACAGAAGCGGATTTGGCATAAATAGGCTGTTTCATAAAATTTTCTTCGCTATAAAAAGCAAAATTTACCGTTCCGTTGTCACTTAATGCATTTACTGCAGAAACGGTGACTGAGATTCCTTCTTCTAATTTCTTAGGNNAGGATCAAAATTGGGGAGATTTAAAGCAGCATAAAACTTTTATTTTCTGAATTGTCATTTATTTAGGATGAACTGTAAAATTAAGTTTACAAAAATCTAAAAAGAATATTTCAACCCCAGTTATTTAATAAAACTCTTTTGAAAAAACCCTAACATTCATCATACTATTATATTAAAAAGTTTGTACTTTTATAAAACTTTTTATAAAAACCATTGAATTATGAAAATATACGATGATAAACACATTAAAAATGTTGCTTTTGTTGGTGCCCATAAAAGTGGTAAAACAACATTGGCCGAAACTATGCTCTTTGAAGCCGGATTAGTCAGCCGCCGTGGTAGTGTTGAAAATAAAAATACCATTTCCGACTACCACGCGATTGAACACGAAAGAGAAACTTCCGTTTTTGCAACGCCTCTTCATACCGAATGGCGCAACTACAAAATAAACATTATTGACACTCCCGGCCTGGATGATTATATAGGCGAAATTACCTCGACAATGCACGTGACCGACGCTGTTGTGATGGTAATTAACGCACAATATGGCGCTGAAGTTGGCACAGAAATTATTTGGGACTATATAGACCGATTTTCACATCCTACCTTGTTTGTAATCAATCAAATAGACCATCCTAGCGCCGATTTTGACGAAAGCTATAAAAGCATTGTTGAACTGGCGGGCAAAAATGTGGTTAAAGTTCAATATCCGCTTGTTATAAATGGTGCACAATGCATTATTGATGTGCTTAAAATGAAAATGTACAAATTTGGACCACAAGGAGGAAAACCTGAAAAATTAGAAATTCCAAAAGACCAAATTGACCACGCAACCGAACTTCAAAATGAATTGATTGAAAAAGCTGCTGAAAATGACGAAAATTTAATGGAACTTTATTTTGATAAAGGCACCCTTAATGAAGATGAAATGCGACTAGGAATTAAAAAAGGGATGTTAAATCACGAATTGTTCCCGGTATTTTGTATTTCTGCGTTAAATGATATGGGAACCGGGCGTTTGATGGGATTTATTGACAATGTCGCCCCATCTGCAGCCGATTTAAAACCTGAACAAAGTGTGGAAGGCACAGCCGTTGAATGTANNTCAAGAAATGATGAAATTGAAATTTTAAACCAGCTCTATATTATGGATGGCAAAAACAGGGAACTGGTTGAAAAATTAAGTGCCGGAGATATTGGAGCCACCTTAAAATTAAAATATACAGAAACAAATGATACTTTAAGAACAAAGGGTTCTAACATTACCATAAAACCAATTGTGTACCCTGAAGCAAGAATCACAAAAGCGGTAAGGGCCCTTGACAAAAATGATGATGAAAAACTAAATGAAGCGCTTAAAAAAATTCATAGTCAAGATCCAACCGTAAACATTAAGTATTCCTCAGAGCTAAAACAGCTCATTTTATCTTGCCAAGGTGAATTGCATTTAGCAACCATTGACTGGATTTTGCAAAACACTTATGGACTTAAAGCTGTTTTTGAACAACCTAAAATTGCCTATCGAGAAACCATACAGCGTTCTGCCACAACAAGTTACAAACATAAAAAACAATCGGGAGGTTCTGGACAATTTGGGGAAGTTCACATTAAAATTGAACCTTGGTATGAAGGAATACCTGAGCCGGAAGGATTTAACATCAGAGGAAAAGAAGAAGTTAACCTTGATTGGGGCGGAAAATTAATATTTTACAATTGTATTGTTGGAGGTGTCATAGATGCGCGCTATTTGCCTTCTGTTTTAAAAGGTATTTTAGAAGTGATGGAAGAAGGTCCTTTAACCGGATCTTACGCCAGAGACGTTCGGGTAATGCTTTTCGATGGCAGAATGCACGCGGTAGATTCTAATGATATTTCCTTTAAAATTGCCGGCGCTCACGCTTTTAAAGAAGCATTTTTAAATGCCAAACCAAAATTATTGGAGCCTATTCACGAACTTTCCGTTAAGGTTCCTGAGGAATTAATGGGTAACGTAATGACCGATTTACAATCGCGCCGATCGGTAATTTTAGGAATGGACAGCGAGGGAAAATACCAAACCATTAAAGCCAAAACACCATTGGCCGAAATGTATAAATATTCAACAACATTGCGATCAATAACCCAAGGTAGAGGAAGTTTTAGCACCAAATTTTCAAATTTCGAATTGGTGCCAAGCAATGTTCAGGATGAGTTGGTTAAAAAATAATCTTTCTTTTATAAAAAAACAAAGACTCGGCTATTTATAATAAATGGACGAGTCTTTTAGCTAAAAAACCAATTAATATTTATCAATTCAAATAATTTTTAAAATTCTTAAAGTTTTTAGATGGTTATTAAACATTAAATTTAAAAAAATATTAAATATTAATTGACTGACAATATAATATTTTTTTTGTTTAAAACAAATAATTAATACAATATATAACGGTTTTTATCACTAACTACATTATTTTTAACAAATTTTATTGCATTATATTGAATTATAAAATAAATAATTTGTTATTTTCTCATCGCTGATTAATCTGTATCTTTGCATTTTAATTTTAATTTATGAAACTAATACTTATTTCAATTGGCCTTTTAGCCATTGGTGTTCTAGGAATCGCCATTAAAATTTGGGCGAAAAAAGACGGGAAATTTGCGGGAACTTGCGCAAGCCAAAATCCACATTTAAATAAGGAGGGTGAAGCTTGCGGATATTGCGGAAGATTGCCTGATCAATGTGAAAATAAATAAAAGATGCTCGAATATCTGTTTATTGCTTTTATAGTAATTTTTTGTATTCAGTTTATTTATTACGTTTTTATTTTTGGGTCTTTTTCATTTTCAAAAAAAAATCCTGCCGAAAATAAATTCAACCTTCCGGTTTCTGTGATTATTTGCGCTAAAAATGAGGCCAAAAACTTAACTGAAAACCTGCCGCTTTTCTTAAATCAAAATTACAGAAACTTTGAATTGGTTTTAATCAATGATCGTTCTAATGACCGCACTTTAAAGGTGATGGAGCAATTTAAAAAAGAAACTTCAATTCAAGTAAAAATTGTAGATGTTGCCGTAAATGAGCAATTTTGGGGAAGTAAAAAATATGCGCTTACTTTAGGAATTAAAGCCGCTTCACACGAACATTTATTGTTTACGGATGCTGATTGTAAACCTGTTTCTGACAGTTGGATCACCGAAATGGTAGGTAATTTCAGCAACAAACATCAAATTGTTTTGGGATACGGCGCTTATCAAAAAATAAAAAAATCTTGGCTTAACAAACTCATTCGGTTTGAAACCCTTTTTACCGCCATACAATATTTTGGCTATGCGAAAATTGGGATTCCGTATATGGGCGTTGGCCGAAATTTAGCTTACACAAAATCGACTTTTTTCAAGGTGAACGGTTTCATAAACCATATGAAAATTAAATCGGGCGATGATGATTTATTTATCAATGAAGTGGCCACAAAGGAAAATACGGCCATTTCCTGTTTTCAATACAGCTTTACTGAATCGGTTCCAAAAACGGAATTTAAAGATTGGATTCAACAAAAAAGAAGGCATATTTCAACGGCTTCTTTTTACAAACCTTTTCATAAATTTTTATTGGGGCTGTTTTTTGTCTCTCAATTGCTGTTTTGGATTTTAGCCATCATACTTTTAGGATTTCTGTATCAATGGCAAATTATTGCGGTTTTGGTTGCGACCCGACTCCTGTTCCAATATTTAGTTATTGGCTTTTCAGCAAAAAAATTAAATGAGGGCGATTTAATACCGCTTATTCCTTTTTTTGAAATATTTTTAATATTGATTCAAATGTTTATCTTTATAAAAAATATGAGATCAAAACCTACGCATTGGTAAAAAAAAACAGTGATATTGCCGATTTAATTGAAAAAGCAAGAAAAAAAGACCAAAAAGCTTTTAANNACCTGGCTTATTTCAATTTCGAAAAATATTTTTTTAGATCATTTAAGAAAACAACGCACCGAAACCATTTCCATCGATAAAAAAGAATCTGAGGCTTATAAAATCACAGATGAAAGTCCTTCTGCTGAGGATCAGTTGATTATCGATCAAAATTTAGCGCAATTATTAAATCATTTAAAACTTTTAAAGCCACATTATCAGGAAATAATAAACCTTCGCTATTTTAGGGAAATGAGTTACAAAGAAATGGCTGAAGTTTTAAATGAACCCATAGGCAATATCAAAATAAAACTGTCGAGGGCCAAAAAATTATTGGCGGAAATTATTAAAAAATCTACCGAAAGTTGATTGCAAAAAAATCGCATTGGCTTAAAAAATTAGGTCCGGGATTGCTTTTTGCCGGAGCCGCAATTGGCGTTTCTCATTTAGTTCAATCAACAAGAGCTGGCGCAGACTTTGGTTTTGGATTAATTTGGGCGTTGGTTTTAATTCATATCGTAAAATATCCGTTTTTTCAATACGGTCCAAGATATGCCACCGCAACGGGCGAAAGTTTGCTCGACGGCTATAAACGATTAGGAAAAAACGTGCTGCTTGCCTATTTTATTTTAAATCTGGCAACTATGTTTACCATTCAGGCGGCAGTCACCATCGTCACTGCAGGATTGGCAGCCAATTTATTTGGAATTACCACAAATCCGGTTATTTGGAGCATCATTATTACGTTGATTTGTCTTTCAATCTTAATTATAGGACGCTACAATTTATTGGATAAATTGATGAAAATAATCGTGGTTACCTTAACGTTAAGCACTTTTATTGCTTTGGTTGTCGCNNATTTGGCAATCGCTTTGGGCTTTGGAAAAACAAAAAGACAAATCCAACGAATTCAATACAAAACAGGCGATTTTCGATTTTAACATCGGTTTTATGAGCACTTTAGTGGTTGGCATTTGTTTTGTTGCCTTAGGAGCCATTGTGATGTATAATTCCGGAGAAACATTTAGCTCAGGCGCCGTACAATTTTCAGAGCAGCTCATTACGCTTTACACCAAAAATTTAGGACAGGAGATGTATATTTTCATTGCAGCAGCCGCTTTTACCACGATGTTCAGCACTACCATCACTACGCTAGATGCATCGCCAAGAGCTATGACAAAAGCTTTTGATCTGCTTACTCAAAAATCGTATAAAAATATGTATTGGTTTTGGATCAGTTTTTTAGCCGTTGGCACTATTTCAATTTTGGTTTTCTTTCAATCGGAAATGGGTTTTTTAATAAAAATCGCCACCATTTTATCGTTTTTAACAGCGCCATTTTTTGCCATCATCAATTTTATGCTGATATCCGGCAAACACACGCCAATAGAATGGCGACCTTCCATCCCGCTTAAAATCTTAAGTTGGTTTGGCATCCTGTTTTTGATCGGATTTAGCGTATGGTATCTGTATTCATTATAGATAGTTTATAATTTCTTCGTATTTTTGCAGTCAATTTTCATTTAATTATGTCACAAGAAACAACTTCATTGCAAGATAAAATTCAAAAACCAGCCTGGTTGCGCGTTAAGTTGCCTGTTGGAAAAAAATATACTGATTTAAGAAATTTAGTCGATAAATATAAATTAAACACCATTTGCACCAGCGGAAGCTGTCCGAATATGGGCGAATGCTGGACAGAAGGCACAGCCACATTTATGATTTTAGGGAATGTCTGCACACGTTCTTGCGGATTTTGTGGCGTAAAAACTGGCAGACCTGAAACTGTTGACTGGGAAGAACCGGAAAAAGTGGCACGTTCCATTAAATTGATGAAAATTAAGCACGCCGTAATTACCTCAGTTGACCGAGATGATTTAAGAGATGGAGGCTCCATTATCTGGGCAGAAACGATTAACGCCATCAGAAGAGCGAATCCTGAAACGACACTAGAAACCTTAATTCCAGATTTTCAGGGAATTAAAACCAATATCGACCGAATTTTGGCAGTGGCGCCTGAAGTAATTTCCCACAACCTGGAAACTGTCAGAAGATTAACAAGAGAAGTTAGAATTCAGGCAAAATATGACCGAAGTCTGGAGGTTTTACTTTATATGAAAAACCAAGGCCAACGCAGAACTAAATCGGGCATTATGCTTGGTTTGGGCGAAACTGAAGAAGAAGTATTGGAAACGATGCAGGATTTAGCCAATGCCAAAGTTGATGTATTAACCATTGGCCAATATTTGCAACCCAGCAAAAAACACTTGCCCGTAATCGAATTTATTACGCCAGAGCAATTTAAGAAGTACAAAGAAATTGGGATGACAATGGGCTTTAAGTATGTAGAAAGTGGCGCATTAGTCAGGTCTTCTTACAAAGCGCAGCGACATTTGGAATAAATGGCAGTCTGTTTATTTAGTTGGCAGAAGTTTTAAAAATTAATTTCTTCCTACTTTTACTGGAAAAATAATCACATTTACTGACCATTCAAAACTAAACTTTGAATTTTCAATTTAAATTTTAATCTAAATTTTATCTATTTAACTGTTTATTAACTAAAAAGTGCATTTTACGGCACAAACATTGCTATATATAGGTAACGAAGATTTGTAACCTTTGTTAACATTCTTAGTAAGTTTGATTAGTATGAAAAAAGTGCCTTTCGGCACTTTTTTCTGTTTTATGTCACTTCTATAGTCAATCACTATTTAACCAATTTAGCTTCTTCAAGTAAAACATCATAAACATATCCTTGTCCAAAATCCTTGTCCAATACCACAATACCTTTAAAAGTGACAATATCGCCAATATTTACTGTTTCAGTAGTTGTAATGGTTAAATCATTTTTATTTTCAAACTGTGTTCCATCAACAATATGAACCCAGTTTTTATCCATAATTCCGTTGTTCACTTTCACCACTTTGCCTTTCACAATAATTGATTTTGCGGAAAATGATTTTTTATCAGAAAGTAATTCCGCCAAAGAAGTTCCGTTTTTTGGTTTTTCAATTTTTACGTTGTTTTCAACTTCAATAGGTGAATCAGCGTGTGGATTTTCAGCTTCAACTGGGGCTTCTGCTAAAATTTCTGATGGTTCTTACCGTATTTGCAAAAACAATTTCATCAAATGTTTTATTCAACTGTTTGCTTTCAAAATCTTTCATTACCATTCCGCCATCATAATAGTAAGTGTCGCCAACTACAACCGGAATACTTAGAAACTGCCATCCAATAGTTTTGTCCGTTTTCATCAACATTTAAATAGGTATAATTACCTCCATCAACAGCTTCTTTTACCACAATTTTATGAATATCAGTTTTAGCGGCTGTTGTTGCATTATTTATTTTTGAATAATTTTCTTTATCCTTGCAACCAACCATTAGTAGTATGCTAAAAAGCACTGTAAAAAATTTTAAGTTATTTTTCATTTTTTTTGATTTAATTTCTGTAAAAGTAACAATTATTGCACACATACAATATGATATTAATCACCATTTTATAAGTGATAAATCATTGTTTATCAAATAGTTATTTGTTTCGCTAAAATGTTTATTCCCAAACCAATACCCGCGGTTGGCGCTTAAAGGCGAAGGATGGCCATTGGTTAATACAAAGTGCTTTTTATGATCAATTATTTTACCTTTCTTTTTGGCATAATCACCCCATAATAAGAAAACGACGTGCTCTTTTTTTTCTGAAATCATTGAAATTACTGCATCTGTAAAATGTTCCCATCCTTTATTTTGATGCGAGCCTGCATTCTTAGATTTAACAGTTAAAGTCGCATTTAATAAAAGCACTCCTTGTTTGGCCCAACGCGTTCCAAATTTCCGCTATTTGGGATAGGGAATCGATAAATCGGACTCAATTTCCTTGAAAATATTTTTTAATGATATCGGATGTTTTATGCCATCATTTACCGAAAAACACAATCCGTTCGCCTGCCCTTCTCCGTGATATGGATCCTGGCCAATAATTACGACTTTTAAATCGTCAAAAGAACACAAATTAAATGCTTCAAAAATTTGATTTGGTGAAGGAAAACAAGCATTTGAAGCATATTCTTCCTTTACAAATTTCATAAGTTCTTCAAAATAAGGTTTTTCAAATTCCTTTTGCAATAACGGATTCCAGCTGTCGCTAATATTTAAATGCATTAAATAATCTTTTGGTTCAGCATCAAAATTAATGAAAATTTTAAGATTCTATAATTTACAATACTAAATCGCAATCTTTTAAATATCAATATTTTATATAAATAACTTTTAACCTATAACATTTAACTTTTAATATTTAATATGTAACTTTTAACTTTAACCTTCTGCCTTTTATAGTTACTTTTGTAAAACTTTTGAAAAGTAAGGTAATCATATGAGCAGTATTTCAGAAAAAACATTAACAGATTTAGAACTTTTTACCGTTTTAAAAAAAGTTGGTGACAATTGCATTTCAGATTTGGGAAAAGAGGCCGCATTGCAAATCAGGCCATTAAAATCGAAAGAAATACTGCTTCCGGAGTTGCTTCAGGTAAATGAATATTTATCTTCTCTTGAAAATGATAACCGAATTCCAAATCATTATTTTGATAATATCCAAAAGGAAATTCACCTTTTAAAAATTGAAAACAGCTATCTTGAACCTATTTCTTTTTTAAAAATTACCAACAACGCAAACACTATTTTTGAACTGCTAAAATTTTTCAATAAATTTAAGTTGGTTTATCCAACACTTTTTAAATTTTCAGAAGAAATTGAAATCCAAAAAGAACTGATTGAAAACATAAAAGCCATTATTACGCCGTTTGGAGAAGTTCAGGACAATGCTTCAACCTTACTGAAACAATTGCGAAGCGAAATAAATGCCATTCGTTCTAAAATTGGCGCAAGTTTCAACAAAGCCTTAAACCTTTACAACAGTGCCGGTTATTTGGATGAAATTCGCGAATCTGTTGTTGACAATCAACGAGTTTTGGCAGTTCAAGCGATGCATAGAAGAAAAGTGAAAGGCAGTTTGTTGGGCACTTCAAAAACCGGAAGCATTGTATTTATTGCGCCGGAAACCACGCTTCAATTTGCCCGAGAATTGCAAAACTTGGCTTATGACGAGCATCAGGAAATTGTAAGAATCTTAAAAGAACTAACCGATTCCACAAGAATATTTGCGCCCGATTTAATTGAATATCAAAAATATCTTGTAAAACTCGATGTGATTGGCGCAAAAGCAAAATATGCAAAAACCGTTCACGCTTGTTTGCCAAAAATAACTTCGGAAAGAAAAGTTTTTTTAAAAGACGCCTTCCACCCTATTTTATTTTTGAACAATAAAGATAAAGGTTTGGAAACTTTTCCCCAAACGCTGGAATTGAATACCCAACAACAAATCATCGTTATTTCTGGCCCAAACGCCGGCGGAAAAAGTATTACGCTAAAAACCATTGGTTTGCTGCAGGTAATGCTGCAAAGCGGCTTGTTGATTCCGGTGCATTTTCGTTCGGAAACTTGTTTTTTTAATAATATACTGACCGATATTGGAGACAACCAATCCATTGAAAATCAACTGAGCACTTACAGTTATCGCTTAAAAAATATGCGCGACTTTCTGCGAAAATGCGATGACAAAACCTTGTTTTTAATCGATGAATTTGGAACAGGAAGCGATCCTGAACTGGGCGGCGCACTGGCCGAAATATTTTTGGAAGAGTTTTACGAAAAAAAAGCATTTGGGATTATCACAACGCATTACGCCAACCTAAAAGTTTTGGCAAGCGAACTGGAAAATGTGGTGAACGCCAATATGCAATTCGACGAAAAAACGCTGCAACCTTTGTTTAAATTGTTTATCGGACAAGCAGGAAGTTCTTTTACTTTTGAAGTGGCGCAAAAAAACGGCATTCCGTTTAGCCTGATCAACAAAGCAAAAAAACGTGTAAAAGTAGAAAAAGTAAGGCTCGACAAAACCATTTCTAAACTGCAGCAAGAGCGTAACATTTTGCAAAAAACTTCAGAAACGCTTGAATTAGAGAAATCGAAAGCCATCAAACAATCCAATCATTTATCCGAAAAGCAACAAAAAATTCAGGAAAAATTAGAAAACTTTCAGGAGTTGTACGACAGCAATCAGAAAATGCTTGCTTACGGAAGAAAAATAAATGAGCTCATCAATAAATATTTTCAGACAAACAATAAAAAAGAACTGACCACCGAGTTTAACAATTGGCTCGCCAATGAAAAAGGGAAATTTTTAAAGAAAAATCCCATAAAACCAGTTACAAAAACAGAAAAACAAAAAATTAAGGTTGAAAACAAAAAGGTAGAAGAAAAATTAAAAATCACTGAAAAAGAAGTGATGGTTGAAGTGGTAAAAGTTAGGGAAATTCAGCAAAAAGAAGCCGTTATCACAGCAAAACAAAAATCGGATTACGTTTATAAAGTAAATGACCGAGTGAAAATTACCGGTTCAAATTCAACCGGAACCATAGAAAAAATTGAAAAAAACAACGCTTTTATCAACTATGGTTTTTTCACCACCAAAACCACATTAAGCAAACTTGAATTGGTGGAAACAGCTAAAAAAAAGTAAATAGGTAAACGATTCACTAAAGTTTTCGGTCTTCAGTTATAGTTCGCAGTTTTTATAATAACAATTTAAGTAATTGAATTTACAAGCAAACAATTAAGCGCTTAAACAGTTAAACGATTAAACATTTACTCACTTTCATAACGTTCCATTTCCCTATCGTAAAAAGCGGTGGCTTCTTCCAATAAGCCTGAAACTATTTCGGCAAGTTCGTTTGCGTCATCGCCTTCAAAATCTTCAAACCATTCAATTTCGTCATCAACCAAATTGATTACAAATCTAGGAAACTCGGTATGCA